>JAFGLS010000046.1 GCA_016927935.1 Syntrophaceae bacterium | reverse complement strand
TTTATCCAAGGATTTATTAAAAGAATTTTCCTGCTCATAGTTTATCACTAACACAGCATTTAGTAATTTACAAAATTATAACTGCCGGGGGCTGAAAATGCAAAACGTAGCGGAAAAACTCGTGATTAATTGACTTCACCAGTGTTTTATGTTAATCAACGGCGACATTATTACAAGTTATTAACAATGCGTAGTTATTCGATTTATGGGGCCTGAAAAGCGTGAGAAAGACGACTCTGGTAAATATTTTTTTAAGGTCTTTTTTTATTCATGTAACGCTTAATTACAAGCGAATGCAAAACATGGGTTTTGGCATGGCTGTAATTCCCCTGATAAAGGAATTGCGGTTGGAAAAAAGTAAATCAGAAAAATTTTTAACCACGCATCTTCAGATGTTTAATACACAACCTTATTTTTCGGCTCCGATAATAGGGTCTGTTGCTCGTCTGGAAGAAGAAAATAACGTAAAAGAAGAGGAAACTAATGAGGTCAGTTCAATTAAACAGAGTTTAATGGCATCTTATGCGGCAATAGGCGACATATTTTTTTGGGGAGCTCTAAGGCCTTTCCTCTCTATCGTTAGTGTTATTCTGATATATATGGGATTGGTGTTAGCGCCGGTTGTTTTTTTGTTGATTTATACCCCGGTTCATTTTTGGGTAAGGTTAAAAGGATTTATTGAAGGTTACCGGAGGGGAAAAAGGGGATTTGAATTCATTCGTTCCCTGAATTTGCCTGCTAAAGCGGTAAAAATACGCTGGGTTTCCTTGATTGTGTTGACTGCTTTGATTATTTGGCTTTCCCGGGCGGGCGGATATTGGCCATTCATAGAAATATACGGCGTTGTGGTTAAATTAACGGCGCTGGCAACCGTTATGTTTTGCCTCTTATTGATTAAAAAGGGATTTTCGCAGATTTATATTATTTACGGAGCTGTTGTGATATTTATCATAGCTTCCTGGACAGGATTTTTTAATTGATGGAAACCAGAACCTTAAAGTTGAAAAATAAACTGGGAATGCATGCGCGGGCCGCGGCGTCTTTTGTAAAAGTTGCCCAGCAGTTTGAGGCAAAAATTTACATCGAGCATGATGGACAAACTGTCAAAGGGGACAGCATTCTTGATATTCTTACTATTGCCTGCCCCTATGGCGGAAAGCTGACGATAAAAGCCGATGGACCTGACGCTAAGTTGGCTATAGAGGAATTGGGAAAGCTTATCGAAAATAAATTTGGAGAAGAATAAATATAGCATGAACACTGATCAGACAACAAAGACACTAGTTCTCAAAGGAGTGGGTGTTTCTCCCGGAATCGCGATAGGCCGATGTTGCCGTTTTGATCCGTTGGACAGTAAGATATCTTTTTATAAACTCAAAGATGAATCTTTGATACCCGATGAAGTTCTCCGTTTTAAAAAAGCGCTGAAAGAATCAGAGCATCAACTGCAGGACATTCAGAAAAATCTCAGGAAAGCAAAGATTACCGAACCTGTTTATGTAATTGATGTTCACATTCTCATTTTGAGAGACAAGATATTTGCGAACCGCACCATCAATTATATACGCGAATCAGGGGTCAATGCCGAATGGGCGCTGCGTATGACGCTGGATCATTACAAAGAGATATTCGAAGGAGTTGAAGACGATTATATCAGCAGTCGGGCAAGTGATGTGGAATATGTGGTTCAGAGAATATTGCGCAATCTATCCGGTGAAAAGCAGGAAAATGTCTGGAATGTAGGCAATGAAAGCGTGGTTGTTGTTGCACATGATATATCTCCCGCCGATACGGCTCAAATGAAACTGGATAAAATTCTGGGTTTTGCCACTGACAGCGGCGGCCGAACCTCTCATACGGCCATTGTCGCGCGTTCCCTGGAACTGCCGGCTGTTGTCGGTCTGAATAATATAACACGATTTGCCCATACCGATGATCAAATAATCGTTGACGGCACAGCCGGCATGGTGGTTGTAAATCCTTATCCCGACATTCTCAAGAGATATGAAGAAAAGAAGCGCCATTATGAAGCGGCGAAGGAAGAATATCTTGAGTTTGGTAAATTGCCGGCCATGACACTGGATAATTATCATGTGGAAGTAGGCTGCAATATAGAATTTGTGGAGGAAATTCCGTCGGCCATCGCTCACGGCGCGGAAAATATCGGTTTGTATAGAACGGAATTTCTTTACATTTACCGCGATGATTTACCGACGGAAGAAGATCATTTCAACAATTACAGTCAGGTTGTCACCAATAAGAATTTATCATGGTCAACAATCCGGACTTTTGATTTGGGCGGTGATAAGTTTCACGGCCACCAGAAACAGAACAAGGAGTTAAATCCGCAGATGGGAATGAGAGCGATTCGTTATTCCCTGAAGGAAATTGACATATTCAAGACGCAGTTGAGAGCCATCTGGCGTGCCAGCGTTCTGGGAAAAACAAAGATTCTTTTTCCGATGATTTCCAGTGTGGAAGAAATAAGGGAAGCAAAAAGAATGCTGGAGGAAGCGCGGCGGGAGCTGGGGCTTAGAGGAATAAAAATTGATTCCAGAATGGAAATAGGCGCCATGATGGAAGTCCCCTCAGCCGTTGTTATTGCCGACAGGCTGGCCCGTGAAGTTGACTTCTTCAGCATTGGTACCAATGATTTGATTCAGTATTCACTGGCAATTGACCGGGCTAATGAACGTTTAACGTACATGTATGAACCTTTGCATCCCGCTGTCTTAAGGTTGATTAAAAGAATAGTGGATGAGGCTCATAAAGCGAAGATAAAAGTGGCTATGTGCGGTGAAATGGCCGGCGATCCTCTTTGCATACCGGTTCTGCTGGGCATGGAACTTGATGAATTGAGCATGAGTCACTTGGCTATTCCACGGATAAAAAAAATAATAAGAGAGTCAACTCTGAAGGAGTCAAAGTTAATCCTGAAAAAGGCTCTTTCATTTAGTACCGCTCCGGAGGTACGTTCTTACGTTCAGAATTATATGTTAAAGCGTTTTCCTGAAGAATTTAAAGCTGAAGAAGATTAATTTATACCCGTCCTTTATTTCCGCGGAGAAAATCAGCAATGATAGAAAAAAGTAATTCTGTAAAATCGTATCAGGGGAAAGAATATTATTCCGGTCATCTTTATGATGAACAGAATTTCTTGCAGTTCCGGTTGGCGAAGACCTTTCTATCCCATGTTTCGCTGGCGGATGAATACATTGAGCCAATTAAAAAACTTGCGGCCGAAGGAGTGGTTGTTTTCGCCTTAAACCAAAGAAGCGAACTTAACAGTCTCATAATTTACGAACTTTTTAAGCGCAAAGATATGCCGATTCCAGTCTATTGTCACGGGATGAACATGTCTTTCTGGCATCCATTGCCGCAGATGCTGAAATTCTTCTGGTCTTCTTTTTTGCGGCGTTTTATGAGGGAGCAGAAGGCCTGGCAGGGAAAGCTGGCTTATATTGAGGAGACAATAAGGCATAGAAAGAGCATTGTCATTCATCTGGGTGAATCTGAATTTATAGAAAACCGTGCAGCAGAAAGTGCGATATTAACCCTCCTTGATATTCAGAAAAAGGTTGATTTTCCAATTTTTATTGTGCCGGTGCTGGTTTCCTACGGACGCCGGCGTGAAAAAGAGGAAGAAAACCTGATTAATATTCTTTTCGGTCAAACCGAACATACCGGAGCCTTGCGTCGTCTAATCACCTTTATACGTTATTCCCGCAATGCATTTGTCATTCCCGCGGAACCGGTTAAATTATCCGAATACATAAACACAATCAAAAGCGTTTCTCAGGAAGCGATTGTTCATGACCTGCGCGGAGAACTGATAGACCGCATTGAAAAGGAAAAAACCGCCATAGTCGGGCCGGTCTTAAAATCGCGTGAAGAACTTATCGGCATGGTTTTAAGCGATGACTCTATGGAAGATTTTATTACCGATTACGCGGAAAAGGAAAAAAAGAATGAGATAAGGATTAAAAAAGAGGCGCGCCGGTATCTTTATGAAATTGCCGCCGATTACAGTGATACTATGATAGCCATCTGGAAAAAAGTGTTAAGCTGGTTATGGAACGATATTTACGACGGTTTATCCATTGATATGGAGGGCCTGACCAAGATAAGAAATATTTCCAAAAAAATGCCTTTTGTTATAGTTCCCTGCCATCGCAGTCACATTGATTATCTTTTGATTCATTACATTTTTTACACGAACAATATTCAGCTTCCGTTCATTGCCGCGGGGAGCAACTTGTCTTTCTTCCCCATGGGCTATATTTTCCGCAAGTCCGGCGCTTTTTTTATGAGAAGAAGCTTCCGGGGAAACAAGGTTTATTCGGAGGTATTCAGCAAATATCTGGCGACCCTTTTAAAAGAAGGACTGCCTCTGGAATTTTTCATTGAAGGTGGACGCAGCCGGACGGGTAAAATGGTATTGCCCAAATACGGCCTTTTATCCATGGTTATTCAGGCCTATCAGGAAAAATATTGTGAAAACCTGGCCGCCATTCCGGTTTACATCGGTTATGACCGCGTCATTGAGGAGAAATCATACCTGAAAGAACTTGCCGGAGAAGACAAAACTCCGGATAAAGCCGCGGATATAATTAAGAGCAGTAAAGTCCTGACAAAGAGAAAGAGATATGGCCGCGTTTATGTCAAAATCGGAGAGCCGATGATTATGAAGGACTATCTGGACGCGCTGGAAAAGCCGATAGAGCAGATGTCGCTGGAACAAAGGCAGAGCCTTTACCGGAAAATCGGCTATGAAATAGTTCTGGAAATAAATAAAGTTTCCGTGGTGACGCCTTTTTCACTGGTCGCGTCCGTTCTTTTAAGTCATGACCGCAGAGGAATATCTCATAATGAATTGCTGGACAGTTTGAATGAATTTTACGAGTACCTTTCCGTGAAAGAAGTAAAATTCGCGGAGACATTAGCCAACCGCGATAAGGCGATAATGGATGCTCTTAATATGTTCGTGCAGTCGGGATTTATCTCGAAAATTGAAGCTGAAGAAGATGAAGAGGAGGAAATGCTGGAAACAGTCTATTCTTTGAAGGAAGAAAAAAGGCTCAGCCTTGAATATTATAAAAACAACATACTGCATTTTTTCGTTCCTTTATGTTTTGTCGCCACCTCCATAATTAAAAGCAATGAAGACCTGATTTCGCTCAGCCGCATATTGAGTGACTACGCGTTCCTCAAAAAGATTTTATGGAATGAATTTATTTTTGACGAACACAAGGATGACGCGGAAGAAGTCAATGAAGTTTTTGCCTATCTGTACGACAGGAAGATAGTAGAATCAACCGAGCGTGATGGCCAGGTTTTCATCGAGGTAAAAGGCAAAGGCAGTAATAAATTGAAACCGTTTGCCGGACTGATTCACAATTACCTGGAGTCTTTCTGGATAGTCGTCAGAAGTTGCCTTTATTTAAAGAAAAATCAGCTCACGCAAAAAGATTGGCTCAAGAAAATAATGACACTGGGCGACAGAATATACCAGAAGGGTGAAGTTTTAAGGCAGGAGGCGCTGTCTCAATCGAATTATCTTAATGTCATTACCTTTCTTGAAGAAAAAAATTTAATAAACGCAGTCAGAGATGAAAAAAGCGAAAAAAAAGAAGTTTCCTACGCTTTAGCCGAAAATAGGGCGGAAATGGAAGTCCTGCGCCGCCGTCTTTTCAGATTCCTGTAAACCTGTAAGTTATCTTTCCCTTTGAAAAATGAATGAAAAAAAAGACAGAAACACAAAACTTTTCCTGCACCTGAAAAAATGGCTGGAAAAGGCGGTGCTGGATTATGCGATGATTGAAAAAGGGGACAGGGTTTTAATCGCTGTTTCCGGCGGCGCGGACAGCTTCACCTTGCTTGATTTGCTTGATTCACCGATGATTTATATTCCCCGTTTCTCTTTCATAGCGGTCAATATAGACTTGGGTTTTGATTCCAATTATCGGGCTTACAAAACGCTGAAAAAATATTTTCAGGAAAACAAATACCGCAATGTGATAGAAAAGACGGATATCGGCGCTCTGGCGCATTCCGATATCAACAGGAAAAATCCCTGCTTTTTGTGTTCCCGTCTGCGACGCAAAAGGATCTTTGAAATCGCCGCCGCCGAGGGATGCAACAAAATAGCTTTCGCCCATCATCGCGACGACATTATCGAGACACTGCTCATCAACATGTTTTACGGCCGGGAAATAAGCACCATGGTGCCCAACCAGAAAATATTCGGCGGCAAACTGCACATTATCCGTCCGCTCTGTTACGTGCGGGAAGAACTGGTGAAAAAATACAGCAGGGAGCGCGAATTTCCCATTGTAAAAAACAATTGCCCGACAAGCAAAATATCCAAACGGGTTTACATAAAAAATCTTCTGAACAAACTGGAGCGGGATAACAAGGAAATCCGCGACAATATTTACAAGTCCATGAGCCACGTAAAACCAGACTACCTAGTGAGCCAAGCCAAGAACGAACGAAGTGAAGTTCGAGGCGTAAGGCGAACTATCCCAGGAGCTAAAGCGACGAGGGATTTGCCCAAAAAATAAATTTTCTCCTTATGTCATTTCGACCGGAGGGAGAAATCTTTAAGACTTCTCGTCACTTTAGTTCCTCGAAGTGACATTTTTTATTTAAGAGACTGGACCGGCATCAACTGCAGTTACTTTGAAAGTTAAATTTTCTTCTTGAATATTTCATGGTTGTAGTGTATTGTAGTGCAGGAGGTGAAACATGAGAAGCGTTTTATCAGTCAGCTTACCTAAAAAACTGGCCACAGAACTTAATGTTCTTTCCAAAGAAACGGGAAGGAATAAAAGCGATATCGTCAAAGAATCTCTTGCGGAATTTATTTGGGAAAACAGATTCCGTCGCATGAAAAAACGGCTCAGTAGAAAAGCCAAAACAGCAGGTTTTGTTACAGATGATGATGTATTTAAGGCTATATCGTGAAGGCAGTATTTGATACAAACATTCTGGTAGCAGCTTTTCTGACAGAGGGTCTTTGTTCCGGACTTTTAATCCGTGCCCGCAAACATAACTTCGATTTGATTCTATTCGATGACATCCTCCGCGAATTTAAAAACATCCTGAGAAGAAAATTCAAAATATCATCTTCTGATATTTCCGAAATTACAGACATTATCATGGAAGCCGCTTCAGAAATACTTCACAAAGTCAACTCTGCTCCGCGTGTTTGTCGGGATCCGAAGGATGACATGATAATTGCCTGCGCGATTGATGCAGCTGCCGATTATATCGTCACGGGAGATGAAGACCTGTTGATGCTGAAACGATTCAAGAATATTGTCATCATAAATCCCCGAAATTTTGAAACCCTGTTCGAATAATGATTAACTCTTAAATCTTAAAACTTAATTACTTAAATCTATTTTTTTTCATTCAAATAATCCTAGCAATACCCGTATTTTCATGTAAAATTGAACCATGGCCAAGGAAAAAACAATTGCACCCAACAAGACAGCGCGCGTCAATTATGAAATCGGCGATACCTGCGAAGCCGGAATTGTCCTTACCGGCACTGAAGTCAAGTCCCTGCGCGCAGGCCGTGCCAACCTTAAGGACAGTTACGCCGTTGTCAATAATGGAGAAGTTTATCTGCGCGAAATGCACATCAGTCCCTATGATTACGGCAATCGTGCCAACCATGACCCGCTGAGGCCGCGTAAACTTCTTCTGCACAAGCGGGAAATTAAAAAGCTCTATGGCAAATCCAGAGAAAAGGGGTTGGCTTTGATTCCGCTGAAACTTTATTTCAAAAATGGCAAGGTGAAGGTGGAAATCGGCATCGGCAAGGGCAAGAAACTGCATGACCGCCGTCAGGACATAAAACAACGCGAAGAACGCCGCGAAATCGCCCGCGAATTCAAATCCAAACGAATAAAAGTCTGAAAAGATACGGGTATTTCTTCTAAAAAACAGGCATAAATTTCTTAAAATTATTCTTTGACAAAGCCGATGTAAGTGTTTATATTATAAGCAAATTAGAAATTAAGGGGGCGTCACGGTTTCGACGGGGACATTTGAAGTTGTAGAAGCGTACCGAGGTTCCTACAGGCCTCGTTAAACAGGTAGGAAACATATAATCGCAGACAACTACGATTACGCTTTAGCCGCGTAAGTCGGCTAACGTTCCACCCGGTTTGCCTGTCGGCTTGGCTGGAACGTCATACAGACAGGATAGCCAAACTTCTTTCCTGGAGGAGGGCGGTGAATCCTTACAGGATAGCGCGGTGCGATCCGGCCTTAGGGAGCAAGCCAGCGTGAAATTTAAAACTTAGGCTATGTGCGTAGAATCTGCAGCGGAAGGTTTTCGGACGCGGGTTCGACTCCCGCCGCCTCCAATGACACTCGCCGAAAGCGAATGTAATGAAGCTTGAGGCGCAAGTGGAATTGTCCTAGGAGTGAAGCGACGTAGGGCATAGTGACGTTGGAATGAGTCCCAAGTTTCAGAAGCGTAGCGCACTGAAATTTGTTGGACGAACTACCCCCGAAGCGAAGCGTATGGGGGCTGAGACCCAAGCTTCAGAAACGAAGTGAACTGAAGCGTTAGTCGTAGTGAGACTTAAATTTCAAAAACAAAGTGAATTGAAATTTTCTAGTCGAACTATCCAATTCTGATATATCGGAATTGGAAATTATCCCAGGCGCTTTGCGCCGCTGTACACTATCCCCTATTCTCCTTCAGTCTAATAGCCTATTATTATCATCAATTGTCATTCCGAATCCGCCGCAGGCGTGTGAGGAATCTTCAAGATTTCTCCCCAGCAAAGCTGGACTATAGCCTTCGGTCGAAATGGCAAAGTGAATCACCCGAAATGACATTGCTTTTCCGAACTCTGAACGTTGAACTTAGAACATAGAACAATTTTTTAACTATCCACGATCCACTATCCACCATTCACTATTCACTATCCACGGTTTCTTTACCTTTAACGTTGAACGTAGAACCTTTTCTCCAAGTTGAAGTTCTGTCTTGACAATGACTTATTTTGTGATACATTGTTTACATGGTCAAATATGAAGATGAAGTTTTAAAAAATATCAAGAAGGGCAAGTTGCCAAAAGATATTTTTATATTATTTGATCATGCGTTCATTGCCCTGGAAAAAACAAACGACCTTAATTTGTTCGATATAAAGAGGTTACGGTCAAATAAAAAGAGGACTTATTACAGACTGAGGAAGAATAAATATCGTGCAATATTTTATATTGAAAACGATAATTATTTCGTAATCAGCATAGCAAAAAGAGAAGAGGTGTACAAACAATGGGAATAATATCTGTGAGACTCAATTCTCAGGAAGAAAAAGTGATAAAAAGATTAGTAGAGTATTATGATGAAGATAGATCAAAATTATTAAAAAGATCACTTTTTGAACTGTATGAAAATATTGTTGATGGGAATGTGATTGAAAAATATGAAAAAAAAGAATCCGCAAAAAAGGCAAAATTTCATTCAGCAGAAGAAATATTAAAAACAATTAATGACACTCGCTAAGCGCGAATGTAATGAAGCGCGAAGCGTAAGTGGTAGAGAGACTTAAATTTCAAAAACGTAGTGTATTGAAATTTTTTAGTCGAACTATCCAATATCCTTTGGCTATTTGGGAATTATCCCCGAAGTGTAGCGGAGTGGGATTGCGACACCCTCTGATAGTGAGAGGAGCATAGCGACGTAGGACAATATCTTATCTTCACAGTTATTTTAACGTTGAACTTAGAACATAGAACAATTTTTTAACTATCCACCATCCACTATTTAATGACACCCGCTAAGAACAAGCTTTGCGCCGCGGGACACTTTTTACCGTTTTTTTTAACCTTGAACATAGAACTTAGAACAGTTTTTCTTTTTCCCTTAAGCTTAAATATCTTCTCCTTTCCTTTCCCTCTTTTGAGGTGGGTAACCATTTCAATTTATTGCAAATATTTAATTGACATTCAAGATCATTATTCATATACTCCGACACCGAAAAAGGAAATTCTTGTCAATTATAAATACCTTCAGAATAAACTAACAAAACGTTTTTAAGGAGATTTTTTGGAGCAGGTGCCACCTTCTGTAATTAAGCACATTGCCTTTATAGGTAATTACCTGCCGCGTAAGTGCGGTATCGCCACTTTTACAACTGATCTGTGCGAAGCCATTGCTCGGGAATACAAAGACACCTCTTGCGTATCCTTGCCTGTCAACGATATCGAGGGCGGTTACGCGTACTCCCCCCGTGTCCGCTTTGAACTGACCGAGAAGGATATTGAATCATACCGACGTGCAGCGGATTTTCTGAATATCAATAATATAGAAATTGTTTCTTTGCAGCACGAGTATGGCATCTATGGCGGCAAAGCAGGAAGTTATATCCTGACGCTCCTGCGCGAGTTGCGAATGCCTGTTGTTACGACTCTGCATACAATTTTAAAGGATCCGGATACGGATCAACGCCGAGTTCTGGAGGAAATCGCGGCTTTGTCAGATCGTTTAATTGTCATGAGTGACCGCGGAAAGGAATTTCTGCAAAGTATTTATCGCATACCCATGGAAAAGGTCGATATGATTCCGCATGGAATCCCTGATGTGCCATTTGTTGATCCGAGTTTTCACAAGGATCTGTTCGGAGTTGAAGGCAAAAACGTTCTGTTAAGCTTCGGTTTGCTCTCTCCCAATAAAGGCATTGAGAATGTCATCAATGCTCTGCCCGATATCTTAGCGAAACATCCGAATGTAGTTTATATTGTTGTAGGTGCAACCCATCCCCACGTTCTGCAAAACGAAGGCGAAACTTACCGACTGTCCTTGCAACGGCTTGCCAATGAAAAGGGGGTCGAAGGAAACGTGATTTTTTATAACCGCTTCGTCAGTCTGGAGGAACTCATCCAGTTCATCAGCGCTACTGACATATATATCACTCCGTATCTTGACGCAGCGCAGATCACATCCGGGACACTGGCTTACACTATGGGTGCAGGCAAGGCGGTCATTTCCACACCATACTGGTATGCTGAGGAAATACTGGCTGATGAACGCGGCGTTTTGGTTCCCTTTAGTGATCCAAAAGCGCTCGCCAACCAGGTGATCGATTTATTAGGCAATGATTCGAAGCGGCATGCCATGCGGAAGCGCGCCTATCTCTTCGGCAGGGATATGATCTGGCCGCAGGTTTCACGCCGGTATATGAAGAGTTTTGAGCGTGCACGTACGGAACACCGGCACTTTGCACAGGCAGGGTTTGCCGTCAAACCTTTGGATAAACGAACAGGGGATTTGCCTCCACTTAAAATTGATCATCTGCACCACCTGACGGATGAAACCGGTATTTTGCAGCACGCGATTTTCACGATACCCAATTATCGCGAAGGTTATACCACAGACGATAATGCCCGCGCTCTGATAGTAAGCGCGCTCCTGGAGGAGTTGGGTATCAAAGAAGCTACTCAACTGGGAACCCGTTACCTCGCGTTCCTCTGGTATGCCTTTAACGAGAAAACCAAACGCTTCCGTAACTTCATGGATTACAGGCGCAAATGGCTCGAAGAGACCGGCTCGGACGACAGTCATGGACGCGCATTGTGGGCACTGGGCACTGTACTGGGACTTTCCACTACACCAACACTGCACAACATGGCCAGCCGGGTATTCCAACAGTCCCTGCTGGCTATTCTCGAAACGACCAGTCCACGAGCCTGGGCTTTCGCGCTCATTGGTATCCGCAAATATCTGGAACGATATGCGGGTGACCGCCGCGCGAGCCAGGTACTGCAGGAATTGGCAGGCCGGCTGCTGAAACTTTACCAGCATAACCGGGCGGATGGATGGAACTGGTTCGAGAATAAATTGACTTATTGCAATGCCGCATTGTCGCAGGCGATGCTCTTGTGCGGTCAATCTATACCCAGCAAGCCAATGATAGAAGCTGGTTTCGAGTCCCTCATCTGGCTGGCGGATATTCAGCGGGCTGATGCTGAAGGAAAGCATTTTGTTCCTATTGGTTCCCATGGTTTTTATGAAAAAGGCAAAGAACGTCCACGCTTCGATCAACAGCCTGTTGAAGCGCAGGCGATGGTTTCTGCATGCCTCGAAGCTTACAGGATAACCCTGGAAAAAAAATGGTACAAGGAATCCCGGCGCGCCTTCGACTGGTTTCTTGGACGAAACGATTTGCATCTTCCGTTGTATGACCCTACAACAGGAGGCTGCAGGGATGGTTTACATCCTGACCGACCCAATGAGAATCAAGGCGCGGAATCCACGCTGGCTTTTCTCCAGTCTCTTTTGGAATTAAGATTAGCGGAAAATTTTGTACAATTTAATGAGCATAATCAAAATGAATAATCGTCCTTTGGAACTTTTTCATCGTCACAAACACAACCCAATACTAAAAGCTGAGAACTGGCCGTATCAGGCAAATAGCGTATTCAACCCCGGAGCTACTTTACTTCCTGATGGGACTACTCTGCTTTTGTGCAGAGTGGAGGATCGCCGTGGTTTATCCCATTTTTGTGCGGCACGCTCAGCGAATGGCGTGGATGGCTGGAAGATAGATCCGCGACCCACACTTATACCCGATGCCGAACATTTATCCGAAGAATTGTGGGGCATTGAAGACCCGCGCATCACTTACCTTCCTGAATTAAAACAATATGCTGTTGTCTATACAGCTTATTCAAGCGACGGGCCCGGTGTTGCTCTGACACTTACTAAAGATTTCGTGCATTTCGAGCGTTATGGCATGATCATGCAGCCGGAAGATAAAGACGCCGCTGTTCTGCCGCGCAGAATCAATGGCCATTGGGTTTTGATCCACAGGCCGGTCAGCGGTAAAAAAAACGCGAACATGTGGATTTCCTTTTCATCCAATCTTCGTCACTGGGGCGGGCAGAAGCAGATCATGGAAGCACGGTTAGGCGGATGGTGGGATGCAAATAGAATCGGCCTTTCTCCTCCTCCAATTGAAACGCCGGAAGGCTGGCTTGTCATCTATCACGGAGTAAAAAAGAATGTTTCCGGTTCTATTTACAGGTTAGGGCTGGCTCTATTCGATTTGGAAGCGCCAGGGCACTGCCTGAAACGCGGTGACGAGTGGGTCTTTGGTCCTGAAGAACAATGCGAGCTTTGCGGGGATGTGGATAAGGTTGTTTTTTCCTGCGGCACCACACTTTTACCTGATGGCGACACCTTACGCCTCTATTATGGTGCGGCTGATACAAGTATTGCCATGGCTGAAGGCAGTGTAAAGGCTATGCTTAAATGGCTGAGCAGAAAATAGAGGGCGGTTCCATTTAATCATTTCAAATGCAAATCCTCAAAATATTTCATCCACTATAGGTGCTGATTTGTAGGTAGGTAAACTCAACAAGCACTTCTTCCTGAAAGTAAATGTGGTTGTGCATATTCCTCTTTTAAAAATAATGAATAGTGCTAAAATGATATTCAACTCACAGAAAATATTCATATGAAAAAAAATACATCATCTTTAACAGAGATTCTCAAAGCGGCTGAAAAAGGACTCGCATATTCACAGTATGTTTTGGGAGGAATATACTATAATGGTGAAGGTGTTCCACAGGATTATGCCGAGGCCGTGAAGTGGTTTCGCAAGGCTGCTGAACAAGGTGAAGTATATGCCCAGTATAATCTTGGTTTGATGTATGGAACCGGCAAAGGTGTTCCGCAGGATGATGCTGAAGCAATTAAATGGTTTCGCAAGGCTGCTAAACAAGGTAACGCATATGCACAGTTGAGATTAGATGAGATGAAAGATAAATAAGTAGCATGTAACCTCGCGCCTCTTTGTGAAGTCGGCAAATTGTCAACCTCCGCAAATATTAAAGGCTTAAATCTGTAATAAATACAGTTCATAACCGACAAATATCAATACCGCTATTGCATTAATGATGAGTAGTGCTTATATTATAAATACGAGATACTGCGATGCCCGTATTGAGTCTATTCTACTGGAAGTTAACAAAAAACAAAACGCAGGGTCGTTGTGGTGATTATCACCCGTAAAAGACCAAGATTGCAAATGATAGACTCCAGTTAAAAGACGAGACGGCATAGGCGGGTCTCGGTTTTTTTATTGGTGGCTTGGAAAGGCTTCCCATCAGAATATGACGATACTTTTTTTTAGGATAGTTCTTTTGGCCTTGCTGAAGTTGGAGGAGTAGCAATAAGTGGAATAATAATTGTTGCAGTTGAAACCGTTATGGCGGCTGTCGGCACCGCTGCTATGATTTTATGTCCATTCTAGAAATGGAATCGTAAACGATTTATAAATAGAGGTGATTAAAATGTGGGAAGCAGTAAGAGCTATCGGCAGCAATATTAAAAGTGACAGACATAAAGTCCATAGAGGATGGATTGTCAGAACATTTAAATCAGATGAGTATGGTAGTGCGGAGAAACGAACTTTTGTGAGTGACCCAAATCACAAATGGAAGATGTATATGAAAGAATCCTTTAAAACAGACGGATGACCTTTTAAACGATAGAGGGGTGGGATTGGTTATACCGTTCATTAGGGGAGCGGTTTATGAACATTAAAAGGGGTTTATTATGAAAGCCTTATTGGAGAAGATAAAGGCTTTTTTTAGTGGCTGGGTTAATAGTTTAATGAGAAATAAGAAAGATATGTATCTTTCGGTTACATCAAAAAGCGGAGTTTTAGACCTTACGCCATTATCTTTTAAAAAGAGGGAAAATATAAAGGTATCTCCTAGACGGAAAAAAAGGGGATTAAAAAGTAAAGATTTTTAAATCGGTAAAGGAGAGTCTAGAACAATGGATGATTTAGTGATGGATGAAACTTGGGCAAAGATTCAAAAAGAGAAGTTATTTTACAAGCTACAAAAAGGGGATATATCCCAGGAACGTTTTGATGCCAGCGATAAAAACCTAGATGAGTCAATAAAAGAAAGGGAAATAAGAACTAATAAAATATTAGAGATTAGATATAGGGATAGAGAGGAAAAAGAGAAAATTTTAAAAGAAAAATTAGAACTATATAAACAGGACACAGAGGAGTTTTAACGATGGGAGAGATGGTTAAGTTAACAGGGCTATGGAAACAAAAAGACAAACAGGGTAATACTTTATCGGATAAAGCGCAGTTCGGACATTAATTGTTGGCTTAAAGGAGAACAGATGAAACGCAATAAAAAAATCCACTTTAATGCCTTGCTCCAGTTCATTAACCTAACACGCAAAGAAATTGACCAGTGTGCCGAGGCAAAGGCTTACCTAGCCGGATGTGTTTTAATCGGCGCAATGACGGAGTACATCAATTTTTATTTATGTTAATTAAAAAAAAAGAATTCACGGGTAGGAAAAATGGGAGAAATCACCAAACGTCCATGGGGCAGTTTTGAAGTTTTATCTGAAGCCCCTAACCATAAAGTAAAGAGAATTATAGTTGAATCAGGCGGATGCTTGAGCTTGCAGCTTCATCATTTACGCTCTGAACATTGGTTTGTTGTTTCCGGCGAAGGGATTGCATTTGTTGACGGCAAAGCAAACTCTTTGCATGCGGGCTTCTCAATTGATATTCCTAAAAAGGTCAAACACCGCGTCCAGAATTCTTCAGGAGAAAATTTAATCTTTATTGAAGTTCAAACAGGTGAATACTGCGGGGAAGATGATATAGAGCGGTTTGAAGATAAATACGGCCGAGTCTAATGAACCATCTTTCTTCCCGCCCTTGTCCCCCGCTGGCGCGCAGTCGGGAGAGTTTCCGAGGGGTGTCGCATAGCGACGGGGGTGGAGTTTTCTCTTTTTACCATTTAGTGACACCCGCTGAGAACAAGTGAAACGCAGTTCGAAGCGTAAGTGGAACTATCCCCGAAGCGAAGCGGAGTGGGACAGCCTATTCCCCTCTTTAAAAACCTCTTGCTTTACAAAGTTCTCAAATGTATAATAGGAACTAAAGATTATAATTATTGGATTCTTTAGATCATGGAATACGTTAAAAAACCCATATCCGCAATCCTTCGATCCAGCAGAACCGTCTTTACATTCAAAGACATTTCTCTGCTGTGGCGGAATACGGATAAAAAAGCTGTTATCGCCGGAATTAATTACTATATAAGTACAGGCCAGCTGTACAGAATACGGCGTGGTATCTATGCCAAAGATAAGAATTATGACAAGACGGAACTGGCTTGCAGAATCTACACTCCGGCATACATTAGTTTTGAAACCGTGCTGGTGCGCGCTGGTATCAACTTTCAATATTACGGGCGGATATTTATCGCGTCATATCTGGCGCGCGAAATCGTTGTCGATGGTCAGGTCTATCAATACCGAAAGATAAAGAATACTCTGTTGACCGATCCTGCCGGTGTTTTGAATAAAGACGGTATTGCCATTGCAACTATGGAAAGGGCATTTTTAGATACGCTTTATCTCAACACGGATTATCATTTTGACAATCTTGCCTCGCTTGCTTGGGACAAGGTATTTGAAATACTGCCCCTGTATGATAATAAAAGGATGACCAAAAAAGCGCGTGAGTATTACGACAATTTTATGGCCGGGCAATAAATATTAATTCACGATGTCATCTATGAAAAAGTTCTTCAAGTGAAGAATGCACCTCAAGTCTTTATTGTTTTTCGGAAGCGGAGAGACAGCTTGGATCTCG
>JAFGLS010000004.1 GCA_016927935.1 Syntrophaceae bacterium | reverse complement strand
ATGCAGAAAATATGACTATTTAAACACCATTTACCTGTTTGAAAATTCCACACAAAAATAAAAACTCGAAAATAACCGTGAATCAGTCAAAAATATCGCCAAAAAGTGTTAAATAAAAATTTTATGAATTAAGCAGGTTAGAAGCCTTCATATAAAAATTTTTAAAAATGAATATCCATTTTTAACAATGGGACATGGTTATTTTGGTTAGAAATCTAAAGCACTTCAAGTCGACATGAAGGTCTGGATCTATCTGATTGGATTTTCTCTTATCCGGACACGTTATTAGTGATGTTTTACTCTGTTGCTATTTACTTAGATGAAAAGCCCTGCTACTGTAATTGGTAGTGGGGCTTTGCTTTATTTACTCCAGCTCAATAAAATTGTGAACCCTTCCTTTTTATTCTTGACAAGCTTCTCTAAAATATTTAAACTTTCTGAAACTATAGATTTTTCCACATAAATGCTTTACAACTAAGTTCTGGTTAATAGCCATGTCCTGTAAGTGGCGTGGCGGAGCTATAGGGAACTGGATGGTTAAGTTCCCTATAGAGGAGTTATGATATCAAGAACCACATCTGAGAAAAAACGGTTTTGGTCTTTCTGGAAAGCGAGCAGTGATCGATGCTTGTTGAGGAATATCAGAATCCGAGAGCGAAAACTGTATTATGGGACGGTTGTGATGATGCAGGTATTCTTGTAAGTTTCGGCATCTATTCCTATCAGCTTGAGGCTGGCGGGTTTCGGCAGGGCCGGAAAATGATTCTTATTAAAGAAAGAAGGAAAGTATTATATTTCAAAATTATCCTACTTTTGAAAAGTAGTATCTTCAACCTGGAAATATTATTTTCCGGAAAGATGTTACCCTCAGGCTGGATAATAATTGCTTCAGAGTCGATGGGTGTTATTTGTTTAACAATCCCTCAAACAGAAAGCTGGAAAAACTGATCAACAATCCGCAGGGAAAAAGGTAATGCCTTCTGTAGCAAAGAATAGCGTTCAGGATAGTGAGGCTATTAAAAGACTGGTCGGTCCAGAGTGGGAAGCTGCCTGGGCTGCCGGAGATGCCGCGGCCGTTGCCGGGTTTTATACCAAAGATGCCGTCATTCTGCCCCAAAACCAGATTCCGATTGTTGGCAAGAGTGCAATCCGGTCCAGTTACGAGGCCTTTTTTAAGAAATATACTATTACCGGTGGTTCTACCGTTGTAGAAGTGGAAGTGAGCGGTGACTGGGCGTTTATGCGGGGGACCTATGTTACCAGAGTTACCGATAGGAAAGGGAGCGGACCAACTGAAGAGGATCGCGGTCAGTGGTTATGGATCGTAAAGCGGCTTTCAGATGGATCATGGAAGATTTTTCGAGCGGTCGGCGTCAGTGAACCAGCATATCAGAACAACGAATGAGGGAGGCTGTAATAAATAGGCTGTAAAAGATTTTGAATTCACTGCTCGTAAAATAAAAAAATAAAAGGGTATGCCTATCCATAATCCTGAATAGTATCTTTTCATGGTCAGCACCGGGGAAGTGATATATCTTTTAGACCATGAAAAACGAATAATCCTGCTGCAAAATTCAACCGGATTGGGTGTTTGATTTGCCATTTATTATTGGAGACTTTATAATACCGGATGTATTCACACCGTAATTGACGATATGTACTCCAACAAGATACCGTACTCATTGCCCATATTTTTTCGATTGCTTCCCGCCTGATTGTTGCTCCATGACTTGCTTGATCTTTGTAAATACAAATAATTTATTTTTGAACGATAAAAGCGGGAGTACGAACTATGAACAAAAGCATTTATTTTTCTTCATTCCTGATCATCCTTCATGTTTTTAGCCTGTTTGGTGAAACCGTTTCTGTTAGTGATTCCAGCACTTCCTTGAAGGAAACATTCGACCTTTACGTCAATTCAGTTCAAAATTCCGATTTAGCAAAACTCTTCAGCACGGTGAGCGATAGCGAGCGCTTTTACTTTCTGACCAGTCATGGAGAACTCATTGACAGTCGCCAGGAATATCACACATTCCATGAAAATTGGTTTAAAGAGGCTGATTGGGACATGCCGGTGGAATTGGTGAAAATCCACCAGGATGGGGATTTTGGGTATACCATTGCCATCTTTTATTACAGCAGTAAACTTCCGGATGGTCAGACATACCATCTGGATTCCTATTTCACGCTCCTATACCACCGAGAAAACGGGAAATGGAAAGTGATCGCCGATATCTGTACCCCCATCAAGCGGTACTTTTCGGGAAGGAATCCTGACATACAGTATGATTTCAGACAACATTATCTGTTCGATATTCTTGAAAATCGCCGGACAGTTCGGAATTTTAAATCAATCCCGGTGCCCCGGGAGCATATCATGAAAATTTTAGAGGCTGCTCATTCTGCACCCACCGCCGGCAATCAGCAACCCTGGAAATTTCTGGTCATAGAGGATAGGGAGAAACTCAACAGGTTGAAAGAAGAGGCACTTTCGTGGTATCTTGATTCACCCAGCAACCATAAAATTCAGGACCGGAGGGGACCGGAACCATCCAAGAACGCTATTGAAGCCATATTAGAGAACCTGCTTTCGGCGCCGGTCTATATTGCCGTGCTGGTCGATTCCGGGGCAAAATATCCTGACTATATTATATATGATGGCACCCTGGCTGCAGGATATTTAATGATCGCTGCCAGGGCATTGGGATATGGCACCGGATTTTATACCACTTTTTTTCCGGAAGACCGGATGAAAAAGTTTTTCAATATACCGGATCAATATAAACTGATCTGTTTTACGCCCATTGGAGTTCCGGTGGAATGGCCGGAAAAAACGGCGAAAAAGACTCTAGAAGAGGTGATCATGTTTGATTCATTTTAAATCATCGCTGAAAAATTTATCAATATTTGAAAAAAATCTAATTGCTATTTTGCGTGTCGATTTTATTCTTCACTATTTCGTGATTAAAAAGAGAAAGCCAGCTGCGGGAAGGCAACTGGCTCGACAAAAATCATTCTGAATATGAGGTCCGGTGGATTTTTTTGTGCTAATACTTATGGCGCGGGAGCACCTTTTAATGATTTTGCCAAATCGATCATCATGATAAGGATCGCACATGATCCCAGAATTGCCGGAATAAGATAGACTTGTTGATATTGCACGCCTGCAAACCAGTACCCCAAAACAGGAGATCCCAGCCAGGCACCGATCCACCCAAAGACTACCTTCGAGATAAATGAATTAAATCCCGGCCGGACATAATACTTGAATCCAAAATGAAGGATTGCTGATACGACGATACTGATAATGAGTAAAATGAGAAACGCACCAAAATTCATCCCGATCATGATTATACCCCCTGGTTAGTTATAGGTTATGTTATTTATAACCATCCCTGGAATTTCCATCGTAATATGGTTCGACTGATGATTCTATCCGGAATCCAGGATTTCCTTTCGGGGGAAGCAATCGTTCCGTATACCGAGAAGTAGATACCTCAAAACATATCGCCGGTTGAACATTCGTTTGTCCTGTTTCCCTCGGAACATGGCATCTCGCCACAGTCAGCATCTAATATACAACAGGAGAGAAGAATTGTCAACATTTTGAGGTCGCTACTTTAATTTTTAGGAGATTTATGAAGAAGGATAAAAATTATTTGGATATAAAAACACTGTCACCATTGAATGGAGAGGAACTTTTTATCTCAGCTGATTTGAAAACGGTTTCAGTTTGGAAGATGATTTTTTGGTGTAGGAATCGACGAACTATTTAAAGACGATACAATATCTATTAAAAAAATTCGAAATTGTAAACTTTAATAACGATTTAATTTTAATAGGTAAAATTTTCGTATTAAACTTGACAAAAGAAAATTTGTGGCGCGTGGTAATTTTACTATATTTAGTATAAACAAAGGTATAGAAAAATGTGTTTATGTTTGCAGACAGCACGGTTGTCCAGATGGTTGATGTATCATTTGACATCATTAAATCGCGGTAAAATGAAATTACAATATTGACAAAAATGAGTCGTTTTTGTATGTAAGGACAATGAAAAGAAGGATGACTAAATATGTCAGAAACGTCAAAAATTACTGTCCGGTTTGAATTTGATGAAGAAAAGATTGATGAATTGCAACATTTAGCAGAACAAAAAGAAATTGATTTTACTGATCTAATTGAGTACGAATTAAATGAATGTGCTTCCCAAATGGGTGCCCGTGCCACGGTAATTGATTGGTCAATTACGTAGTTAGGGAGATGCACTATAATTTATGTAACATGATGACACCAAAATTGATGTACCGAAATTTGTCTAAAAAGTTTTTAATTTTCACGTATTCACAACAGATGCAGAGTTGTGTTCCATGTTGGTGGTATTTTTTATTGTCTGAAAAGAAAAAGCCATTTGGAAGAAAACCTTCGAATAGCTCGGGTTTGCGTACTAAACATAGGGAGATGTTTATATGCGCCAGTATTTTAGAAAGTGGAACAGTTAAAAGCAAATAAAAAAATATTTCCGACTTTGTGAAATATGGTGCGCGTGTGTCACAGTGACACATAGACAAATTTGATTGAATTTCTCAACTGCTTTCAGGAACATGAAAATTTGATAGACTTATGGGGGATAGGATTAACGATCTCGAAAAAAGT
>JAFGLS010000045.1 GCA_016927935.1 Syntrophaceae bacterium | reverse complement strand
ATATACTTTTGATACTCCTGAATCGCCTATATTAAAATATGCCCCTATCTCGCTCAGAGGCTTCACTGTATATTTCTTGCATAGATATGATAAAAAGCACCGGGATAGGTTACTCTCAGTGGACGGGACATGGTACTACCCCCTTTCATTTACTATTCAGGGGCAACTATTAACAAAATCCCACCAATCTGTCAAGAGTCCAGACCTGACCCCGTTTTTTTTGTTATTGGGCCGGGGCCGGTGGAGGTGCCGTGTTTTGCTTGGCGGCCATGGCCCGGGCGGCAATCGCCATAGAAATTTTGTTCAGTGCGGCAGCGTCCAGGCGCGTTTCGCTTTCCATTTTGCCGTTGCTGAAAGTGAACTTAGCCTCGATTTCACCCAGGTCCAGAGGGAAGGGCGGTGGGGAGACGTTCGGCGGCATCAAAGATATCAAGCCTTTAAAAAATGCCGCAGTGTCTATGACAACAATACCTGTGGGGCCGCTGGCCGGGGAAGGAACAAGATTGCGTGTGCTGTTAATCAGTTCTGCTAATGAAGCGTCATTGGAAGCCGTGAACATCAGGTCTTTAACCGCGGCGATACGGAAATTCATCTTCAGGTTTATGGGAAATTTTGCATCGGGTGGAAGTGAAGAACTGATATCAATTTTGTAGCCGATGACTTTAGCACCGGCTACGGTGCTGTCGTCAGTGCGCACGAAGATCGGTGTGGCAGGAGTGTCCGTTTTCTGAGCGGCGATATTCGAGAACGCCTGAATGTATTGTTCCAAAAATGGGACATACTCGTTAATAATGAAGGATCCACCATCCGTTCCCGGTTTCAGGGCGGAGACTGTTTCCATGTCGATACCTTCCGAGGTGATATTGAAGCCGCCTGCACTTTCTCCTGTGGAGATTTTAGTCATTCTGTCGATATCCTGGAGATTTATACCCAGTTGCGAGTAGAGCGCTTGATATATTTTTCCATACAGATTCATGATACCTGGAATGTTATAGGGCCTGGTATACGCTCTAATGGGCATATCGATAGGTAAATTTGCCAGGCGGGTACTGCCGCCGACGTCAACCAGGGCGTTCGCAAGTTCGGTTCCGGGCATAGCATCAATATCTGTATTCAGCGTCAGGAAGTTCTGAGAAAAATCCAGACCTAATCTGAAAATGTCCGTCTGTTTTCCTATATTCAGTAATTCCTTCACCATGGCTTTAATATTTTCCGGGGATATAGGGGATTTTACAGGTTGGTTGACCTGCATTGCCGCCGCTTTATCCAGGGAATCCAGAATTTTAGGCTCGACATCAGTCAGAGCTTTGCTGGCTGCGATTTCCAGAACCAGATCGCCGCGTGTCGTCGGGGTCCTGGAGGCATTCACCAGACTTTTTTCAAAATCCGGAGAGACGGTAAGTCCCGGTTTTGGAGGCATCGTCATGAGATAATAGTCGCCACCGGGAATGGGGTGATAAGCGTTTTCAAAGCTGCTGTTAGGCTCGTTGAATGGAATCAGGGCTATCATAGAAAATTTTGTGCCTTCCTTGCGCTGTCCAATAACAATGGAGCGATTAGTATCTATCCAATCGGTTCCATACAGCATTATTCTTATTGCTTGAATCTGTCCGACTGGATTTGCCCCCGGGGTCGCCGGTGTCATGGCTTGAGCGTCGGTCAGAAGCCTATTAATGTCCGGAATTTTAATCATCAGGAGCGGTTCATTATCGACGATTCCCTGGGCGCTCGCCAGATGGGGAGTGCAAAGCAGTGCAATCGTCGCGAACAGATAGATGACAATCGAATTTACGGGTCTTATTTTCATAGTATTTATCTCCTTGAAATAGAGTTATTCATAAAGTGCTGCTGTATTCTACGGTCCAGTTTTAAAAGATTTAAGAAAGCTGTTTTTTTCAGCAATCTGTTTTCAATATCCATAACGGGTGCGGTTGCCCTTTTATTACAGAAAATATTGACACGATCCTGATCTGTAGAGGAGCGGGTATTTTTAACCGCGAAGACTATTAAAAAATTTTCTTTGCGGTCTTCACAGTTTAATTTTTTATGTTAAGTTGATAAGAATTCCTTTTTTGGGTATTCTCCTTTAGCAGATCCAATGAAAAACATAAGTGATTATATGGTTTCTTTATAATTTCACAAACTTGTTATCCTTAAATTATTAAGAACAATAAAATAGATATTATTCCAGCTTGATAGCATCACATTTACTCAGTTATCAAGAAAACTGATTTTTCTGAAGAAACGTATTATTAATGTGGAACTTAGGATAAATTGCCATAATCACGATTTATACTAGATTTTTTATTTATATAAATACAAAAAATAAATACTGCCGTTTCTGTAACATGGGAGGGGGATAGAAAGAATGGTATTTAATTGTTTTGATATTATTTTTAAAAGAATTTCCGGGAACGGGATACTCTGTTTTTTTAGTATTATTATTACTCCAATCAATTTGACTTTTTGAATTAAACTGGTATGTTATTTTTATTTTTTCTCATTTTATATCAATCAAAATCATAAAAAATTACTCTTGAATAAGGGTAATAATATAGCCATGACCAAACTAACTACCCATAGTAAAAGTATTTTCAGTCGGCACCGTGATGTCATTGTATGCCTTTTTATTATTATCTCTACATTTTCAGTTTATTGGCAAGTACGTAACTATGATTTTGTTGAATTTGACGACCATAAATACATCAGTGATAACCCAAATGTTCAGGCCGGTTTGACTTCAGAGAATATCACCTGGGCATTCACGACTACTCATGCGAGTAATTGGCATCCATTGACATGGCTGTCACATATGCTGGACTGCCAGTTATATGGTTTAAACCCGGGTGGGCATCACATAATCAACCTGCTTTTTCATATAGTAAATAGTCTATTATTGTTTTTCGTTTTTAGAAAAATGACCGGGCATTTATGGCGAAGCGTTTTTGTTGCTTCATTGTTTGCTCTTCACCCCTTACATGTTGAATCAGTTGCCTGGATATCAGAGCGTAAAGATGTTTTAAGCACTTTTTTCTGGATGCTAACGATGTGGAGTTATATCTGGTATGTTCAGCATCCAAGGATTGATAAATATCTGTTGGTTCTTCTTTTCTTTATTCTTGGCCTTATGTCTAAGCCGATGTTAGTCACGTTACCATTCGTGTTGCTGTTATTGGATTACTATCCTCTTTGTCGTTTTCATAAGTCAGACGGCAGTAAAAACACTGTCCAAAGGTCAATCGTATTTCGTATAATTTTGGAAAAACTGCCTTTCTTTGTTCTTGTGGCAATATCGAGTGCTGTTACTTTCTATGCTCAAAAGCATGGAGGGGCTGTATCATCTTTGGATGTTATTCCAATTCAGGCCAGAATATCTAATGCTCTGGTTTCCTATGCTTCCTATATCTTAAAGATGTTATATCCTGCCAAGTTAGCAGTACTGTACCCATACCCTGAAAATTTTTTGCCATGGTGGCAGATTGCAGGTGCCTGCTTCCTGCTTTCAGGTATATCTTTTTGGGCGATTAGAGTGATTAAAAAAAGCCCTTATTTTATTGTTGGATGGCTATGGTATTTAGGAACGCTT
>JAFGLS010000044.1 GCA_016927935.1 Syntrophaceae bacterium | reverse complement strand
GAACAATCCCGCACAGCGGAGGGTAATGAGACTCGCTGACGATAGGAAGCGTTAGTCGAATTATCCTGCCTATGCATGGGTATAATAACCCGCAGCTTACTGCAGAACTAGGGTCTGGAGCTTGCCTTGGGGATTATACCCGTAATTTAACCAATCACAAAACTATAATCAAAGCAAAAATAAAATTATGGTTTATGCTTGAAATCAATTTATAATTATTTTAAATGTAGGCCTGTTGGAGAACAGGATGTTTAAAAAACTGCGTAACATAGCAAGAACAAGAACAGCCGGAACTTTTATTTACTGGTTGGTAAGATTTTATTGTTCTACGTTTCGTCTTAAAATAGAGAATGAATCTTCCTGGATTAACTATTTGGAACAGGGTGGGAAGGTGCTGATTTGTCTATGGCATCAGCACTTATTTACAACAATTCATATTGCTTCTAGATACAGGAAATATCAGGTGGGTGTCATGGTTTCCCAAAGCCTTGATGGAGATATTGCTTCAAGAATTTTTGAATCCGGCGGAATGATTACAGTAAGGGGTTCGTCTTCGCGCGGAGGTCTTGCCGCTTTAAGGGAAATGATAAAAAGAGTGAAACAATATAACGGAGGCGTGCATGTTTTGGACGGGCCGCGTGGTCCGGTGGGAATTATCAAGCCGGGTGTTATTACACTGGCCAACAGCGCAGGAGCTGTAATTGTTCCCATGGTTGTAATTGCTGATCGGGCTTGGTATTTGCACAGTTGGGACAGGTTTATGATTCCCAAACCTTTTGCCCGTGTTGAACTAAAATTTTTGTCAAAAATTGAACTGCCTAAGGCAATGGATGAAGACGAATATGAAAATCAAATTAGAATGCTGGAGGAGATTATGAAGCCGTATCTGCGGCTTTAAAAATGGTGTTTAAGAATTTTGGAAATTTGGCCAATAGGTTATTTTATTGATTATTCCTGATAATCGTACTGTTCGAGAAAATTGTGCAAGGCACTCTTCAACCAGGCAAAGGATTCCTGTTTTGTCAGAACAAACATAAAGCCGCTGACGTCTTTTTCGTTGAACGAAAAGACTGTTCTTAAAACAATGGCCATGCTGTCCGGCTCTATAAGATTTTCGTAAATACCGTGGAGGCTTTTTTCAACTACGACGCGGGGAGGTGAATAAGTGGCAACATCGTCCAAAAGTTCGGCAAGTTTCCCGATGCACGCTCCTATCAGAATATTTCCTACCTCCATGAAAGTTTCTTTTTCCAACTCATGAGAATAATCTTTTTCAAACAGTTCATCTTTACCTTCAAACAGAGAAATCATTCTTTTCCCCGTTCCGGCTGGAAAAACCAGAAAAGCGCTTCCCTTAAATCTTCCCCGGAAACTTTGTTCCACAACGGATACTTTATCTTTATCATAATCCATTATTTCCGAGTTGATATATGCCGGAAGATCGAATGCCTGCAGGAGTTTTATTTGAGGAACGCTGAGGACTACAAAGATATCTATAAATTCGGCCAAATCGGCAGCGGCACGGCCGAAAGCGATATTCATAATCTCCTGTAAAATGTCAGTTTCCGCACTTGTAATTAGCTCATGAATGTTATCATTTTTCGACATAATTTATCCTCGAGAAATCAACGCATTGTCTGCTTCTTTGATAGCCGCTGCAACTGAGTCTTTTGAAGGCGGTTTTTTTACTACGGAAAAAGCGCCTAGCTCATGGGCTTTAGCAACTGCCTTGATCTGTACGTCAGCCGTGAGAATTATAACCATTGCTTTTGGATCAAACTTAATAATTTCTTCCAAAGCCTCATAGCCATTCATGACCGGCATGGTTAAATCCAGGAAAGTGAGATCAGGCTTAATTTCTTTATATTTTTCTACACCCATTTTACCATCAGCGGCATCAAACAATTCGTAATCTATATCTTTAGGAATGCAACTTTTAATGATTTTTATCGATATGGGAGAATCATCAACAATTAATATCTTTTTGATCATAAAAACCTCTTTTTCAAACCGCAGCTACCATATAACAGTTTATCGGGAAAACGCAACTTTTTTGCATTATTTTATTACAGATATTCTTCCATAATTTAAAGACGGAATTTAAATAAAATGCAAATTATTTTTAAGTGTATAAACAGATTTATCTGATTTTTTCAATAGTGTTTACAGCAAAGAAATCTAAATTATTTTTTTAGATAATTTTTTTATAAAATTGACAAATATGCACAATGAATTCAGCTGACAAATGATTTTTGTCAGTATTAATTATGGTAAGTCTATTATAAACATAAATAATATTGACAAAACTTATAAAAATGCGTAATGCTTAATAAAAGCAGTCATTTATTCATGGGAAAAACTCTCTTTTGTGCCACATAATTTCTTAAACTTATAGTGTTTGATAGAGTTAATATTTTTTAAAATGGACCTAAATCATCTGGCAATATCATTAATAGAACTCAATCCGGAAAATCTCCCGGAACTGGAAGAATTCAAAAAAAATCTTATTACCGTTAAAAAAAAATCCAGAGGGCATCTTAAAGATATTCTGGAACAGGTTTGTGCCGAGGTAGAAGCCTGGAAGAACCAAAGTCTGGAATCGCGTCGTGCCGGAATGGCCCGTCTGGGAGAGTTATTAGAGCAGGCCATGGAATTTAAAGGGAAAAAACGCTCTGGCGCAAAACCAAAAACTCCACCACCTGTTCAACCGGAAACCCCTCCGGCAGTTCCTCCGATAGTCCCGCCGAAAAGAGCGGGATCGCTGAGTTTTACTCTTTCTACGGAGTTTGACGCGGATCTGCTGAACGAATTTATTGCAGAAAGCATGGACTGTCTCAACATGGCTGAGTCGGCAATTCTGGACTGGGAAAAAAATCCGAACAATCAGGAGTTGCTCAATACTATCTTTAGGGGTTTTCACACAATCAAGGGAACATCATCTTTTATTAATATTAACTGCATCAAGGATATGGCCCATCACACTGAGTCAATGCTGTCTAAGGTTAGGGACGGTGAGGAAGTTTTTACCAGAGGCCATGCTGATTTGTCCCTTAAATCGTTGGATATGATAAAGGCTATTTTGGAAGGGATGAAATCATCGGGTCCCGGCCAGCATATAGAACTTCCTTTGGATACTGAAGGACTGCATGAAGAATTGAGAAATTTTATGTCCGGAAACCGGAGTCAGGAAGTCAGTAACCTTTCCGCAGAGCAGACATTCAAAGAATTGCCGGTTCAGAGACTCGGAGAAGGTTTGCCGGATCAACCCGTGGCTGCACATCAGACTTCTGACCAGATAGCAGATGCAACTGTCAGAGTCAAGATAGACAGGTTGGATAAGTTGCTGGATACAGTGGGAGAATTGGTGGTTGCCCAAACTATGGTGGGACAGGATGAATTGATTGTGGGCGGTAAAAATTATGAACTTAATAAAAAAATATCTCAAGCCGGAAAAATAGTCCGTGAACTTCATGACCTGAGCATGTTTTTACGAGTGGTTCCGCTGAAGGGCACTTTCAAGAAAATGGTGCGGCTGGCCCGCGATCTTTCACTGAAGCAGGGTAAAATTGTAAGCTGCATTACTGAAGGGGACGATATTGAGATAGATCGCAATATGGTTGATTTGGTGGCTGATCCCCTGATTCATCTGATTCGTAATGCAGTTGACCACGGTATTGAAATGCCCGAGGAAAGACGCCTGCTGGGAAAATCGGAGACCGGTCATATTTATCTGACGGCTGGTCATGCTGAAGGCAGTATCATGTTGACGGTCTGGGATGACGGCCGGGGAATAAGCCGTCAGGCGGTGGTGGCTAAGGCTATAGAAAGAGGTTTATTGGATTCGGCCGAACTAATGACCGATCAGGAGATTTTGCAGATGATATTCATGCCGGGCTTTTCCACTGCCGAAAAGGTGACCGAAATTTCCGGCAGGGGAGTGGGAATGGATGTGGTGAAGGATGCGGTTGAATCTATAAGAGGCCGGATAGAGGTTCACAGCACTGAAGGTAATGGTTGTGCCTTCATCATGAGATTACCTTTGACGTTAGCTATTACTGACGGAATGATAGTTAAAGTGGGGTCACAAAGATATATCCTGCCAACGGCCAATATTCATAAAGCAGTCAGACCGGAAAAAGGTGATATTCACACGGTCAATCAAAGAGCGGAAATGATTTTATTCCGGAATGAATTGCTGCCGATTATTAGATTACATCGCTTGTTCGATATACCGGATGCCCGGAACCAGTTAACGTCCGGTCTGTTGGTCGTGATAGGAGAGGGACAGCAGCGTTGCGCTCTTTTTGTGGATGAACTTTTAAGTCAGACCCAGGTTGTGACAAAATTATTGGGTAAGGGACTTGATCATGTGCCGGGAGTGGCCGGCGGAGCCATCATGGGCGATGGGACGGTAGGCTTGATACTGGATGCTTCCGGAATAATCAATATCGCCCGGCAATAGTAGAATATAACATAACAAACAGGTCGGTTAGGAGGAAAAAGCATGAACGACGCAACGGCAATTAAAGGGGATCAATCTGCCCCTGTTGATTTCAGGGCTGGTAAATATCTGACCTTTTTCCTGGAAAGCGAGGAATATGGAGTAGAGATTTTAAAAGTGCAGGAGATAATCGGTCGAATGCCGGTTACGCCGGTGCCGCTTACTTCCAAATACATACGGGGGGTTATCAATCTGCGCGGCAAGATCCATCCTATCATGGATCTCAAGGTAAAATTCGGTATGGGAGAGACCGTAATTACTGATGAAACCTGTATTATTATCATTAAAACAGCCACCATGATGATGGGTGTCTTGGTGGATAAAGTTTCCGAAGTGGTGAACATGGCTTCTGCAGATATTGATAATACACCGTCTTTCGGTGCGGATGTGAATCCCGAATATCTTTTGGGTGTGGGCAAGTCCGGAGGGCGGATATGTCTGTTGCTGGATATTGAGAAAGTTTTAACATCAGCCGATATTATTAATATGAAAAAAGCTGCGGGCGATGAAGATAAAGAGATTATGGTATAATTTTAAAAAGTAGAAACTCGGGCGATAATGGTTTTTATGAAGACTGACAATAAATAAATTAAAAGGAGCGAGAAACATGTTTAAAAACATAAAAATAGAAAAAAAACTTCTGGGAATTATTATTCTTGTCATCATTATGGCAGAATGTATCGGTGTTTACGCTTTAATAGAGTTTTCTAACCTCGGTGATAAAATAAAACAGATCAGTAATATAGAACTACCCGCCGTTAATTACCTCAGGAGCATTGATAAAGAAGTGAATTATCTGGTGGCCTGTGAACGCAGCCTGGCTTTAGACACCATGTTTGATAATGAAACGATTCGTAAAGGATTGTTTGAGTCTATTGATGATTCATGGGGCAGATTGGAAAAAAACTGGGCTGAGTATAAGAAGCTACCTAAAGAAGAAGACGAAAAGACTATGTGGGATGAATTTGCTGTCAATTTTCAGTTATGGAAAACAAAACATGCGACAGGAATGGAAGCCCTGAAGAATAAACAGAAACTGTTGGAGGAAGGAGTGACTGAGGGAGATAGCCGTTACCAAAAGTTGAATAAGGCGGTGGCTCAGGCCGAGTTAGACGGACGGGCCAGCCTGTATGCAACTACCAATGGTCTCGATAAAATTGTGTCGTTCATAGCCGTGAGGTCACAAACTTCTGCCGAGAAAACCAGCCTTTCCGCAACTAAAACAAAAGGCATATATATAATAATGATGATTATTGGTGGAATAATTGCGATATCATCGATCATGCCCATGGTACTTTCCATCACTAAGCCGCTGATCAAGGGCTCGACAATGATAAAAGAAATGAGTATGGGACATTTATCCGGACGTTTTAATATGGGCGACCGTAAGGACGAGATAGGCGTTTTGTTCAATTACATGGATAAATTTGTGGACAACCTTCAGAAAAACATTGTCTTTAATTTACAGGAAATATCAGAGGGCAATATGAATGTAGAACCTGCTGTCATTGATGAAGAGGATGAGATTGGACCGGCACTAAAAAAGATGGTGGAGACCGTTAAAAATCTGGTCAGTGAAATGAATGTATTAACCACATCGGCCATGCAAGGTAAACTGGAGCTTCGTGGTAATCAAGAGGCTTTCAGCGGCGCTTATCATGATATAATTCATGGTGTTAATAAAACCCTGGATGCTGTGATGGGTCCAATCAATGAAGCTTCGAAAGTTCTGGAAAAGATGGCCGACAGAGATATGACAGTTCGCATGATTGGTGATTATAAGGGAGACCACGCGAGAATTAAGGAATCAATTAATCAGGTCGTAGAGAATCTGGACAAGTCCTTGCAGCAGGTGGCCATAGGTGCGGATCAGGTTGCCTCAGCCAGCATGCAGGTAAGCAGCGGTGGTCAGTCGCTTTCCCAGGGCGCGAGCGAACAGGCCAGTTCTCTGGAAGAGATTTCCAGCAGCCTGCAGGAAATGTCGTCCATGACGAAGCAAAACGCCATCAACGCCAGAGAGGCCAAAGGAGTTGCCGAAGAGGCTCGTGTCAGTGCAGAAAAAGGAGTGGAGAGCATGAACAGAATGTCTCTGGCAATCAACAAAATCAAGTCGTCATCGGATTCCACATCCAAAATAGTTAAAACCATAGATGAGATAGCATTCCAGACGAATCTTCTGGCTCTAAACGCTGCAGTGGAAGCGGCCCGAGCCGGGGATGCAGGCAGGGGATTTGCGGTTGTGGCTGAAGAAGTGAGGAACCTGGCCATGCGGAGCGCTGAGGCGGCCAAAAACACGGCTAATTTGATTGAAGAAGAAGTCAAAAATTCAGAGAACGGTGTGATTATTAATTCCGAGGTATTGAAAAATTTTCAAGAGATTACTGAAAGAATCAACAAAGTCAGTCAGGTAGTGGCGGAGATCGCGACGGCTTCGGATCAGCAGGAGCAGGGAATTTCTCAGGTGAGCAAGGCGGTGGAACAGATGAATCAATTGACTCAGCAGAATGCGGCCAATGCGGAGGAGTCGGCCAGCGCAGCCGAGGAGATGTCCTCGCAATCCGAGCAGATGCGCAGCATGGTTGCAGGTTTTAAACTTACATCTACTTCCGATGGTTTCCGTAAAGTTTTGCCGGATGGCGGCCAATCAAGGCATATGCCGCCAAACTTATTTGCAGGGGAAAAAGGAGTTAAGACCATGTCCGAACTTCAGCCTGATCCGCGAAAGGTAATACCTTTAGATGATAAGGACCATGATATATTAAAGCATTTCTAAATACATTAGGAGGAGACTTTTTTTATAAAGAAGAGAGAACTGCAAATTTAAAAAAAGATAACAAAAATATTATGGATTCAAAATCGAATAATATTCCAACAGATTATTATTCTTTAGAACTTTCTTCTGAGCAATTTGCTAAAATCAGCCGGCTTGTCTATCAAATTTCGGGAATAAATCTGTATGAGGGTAAGGAGGACCTGGTCAAATCCCGTCTTTTAAAAAGGCTGAACCAGCTGAACATTTCTGATTTTAATCAATATCTAAAATATATAGCCAATGATAAAACTGGAACAGAAATCGGTGCCATGGTGGATATGCTCACCACCAACAAGACAAATTTTTTCAGAGAATCCGAACATCTGAATTTTTTAAGAGAGGAAATAATTCCCGGTTGGGGTAAGGGGCCAATTAGAATTTGGAGTGCAGGCTGTTCTTCGGGAGAAGAACCATATTCCATAGCCATTACTTTATGTGAAGCCATTCACGATATCGGCAAATATGACATTAAAATTCTGGCTACGGATATCTCCAATCGGATGATGGAACAAGCCCGTCAAGGCTTATATGATGAAGAGTTACTCAAAGATATGCCCCGTCAGTTAAAGTATAAATATTTCAACAGGATTGAAACAAGAGATAGTCACGGCAACATCCGCTACAGCCATAAATACCGGGTGATTTCACAACTGCAATCCATGGTTTCTTTCGCCAAGCTTAACCTGATGGGGGATTGGCCGATGAGGGGATTATTTGATGTGATATTCTGCCGCAATGTAATGATATACTTTGACAGGCGGACTCAGGAAAATCTGGTTAAGAGATTCTCGTCCGTTCTACGGGAAAGTGGTTATTTACTGGTAGGTCATTCGGAGAGTCTTACTTTTTTAACTAAGGATTATATCTACCTGAAGCCGGCTGTGTATCAAAAGATTAAATCAACGGCAATGTTCCATAAGAAACCGGAGGGGTTCAAGGGGAAGTAAGAGTTTATGGTTTACACTGTAGGGGTGGCCGATCTTAAGATATCAGGGGATAGCATGGATGTATTGATCACGTATGCCTTGGGCAGCTGTCTCGGAATAACTGTATACGACAAAAAGCTGAAAAAGGCCGGTCTGCTGCATTGCATGATGCCGGAGTCAAGCATAGATAAGGACAAGGCGGCTGAAAATCCCTTTTTGTACGTGGATAGCGGCATGAAGGTTATGCTGAATGATTTTTATCGGAGCGGTTCGCGCAAGCATGATTTGGTCATCAAAGTGGCCGGGGGGGCGACTTCAAAACTTAATGAGGATCAAGACTTTTTTCAAATCGGTCGCCGCAATTTTACAAGCCTGCGCAAATATTTATGGGAAGAAGGATTGTTGCTTAAGTCTTATGACGTTGGGGGATACAGTTCACGCACTATTACTATAGAAGTCGAAAAGGGAAAGATGGTCGTGAAATCTCACGGCTATCTTAGAGAGCTGTAAAGAGTGAGGATGATTTCAGGAAACGAATCAAAGATTAATATAAAAAGGGAGAAAAAAATGGGCTTAAATATACTGGTTGTTGATGATAGCTCGGTCATGCGTTCTGTTATCAGGAAAACATTAAATATGACCGGTCTGCCCCTGGGGGATATCTGGGAAGCAAAAAATGGAGAGGAGGGGCTGCGCCTGTTGCAGGAAAAAAGAGTGGATCTTGCGCTGGTAGATATACACATGCCGGTAATGGATGGAGAAGAAATGATTAACAAGTTGAGAGATAATGAACAGTATAAAGATTTGCCTGTAATAATTATCAGCTCGGAGAGTGATCCCCGAAGAATAGAAATGATGCACAGAAGAGCCACAATCTTTATCCACAAGCCTTTCAAACCAGAGACTTTAAAGGAAGTAATGGTCGCTGCTACGGGGGTGAGTAATGAAAAAGAGGATTGAGAATTTGCTTACAGAAGCAACACTCAGAACTTTTGAGGATACCTGCTTTATGTATGTTGAGCCGGAGCTTGAAGATGCCCAAAAGAATCTGCCACTAGAAGCCGCGGCTTTAGTCAGATTTAAAGGCAATTATTCCGGTAAACTGATAATTGAAAGCAGGGGAGGTTTGTTTTTAGCTATTGCCGCCAGTATGTTGAGCAATAACCGTCCCAGTTATCAGCAGAAAAAAGACGCTCTCGGAGAAATCGCCAATATAATATGTGGGAATCTTGTTCCCTTTCTTGGTCGACGAAAAGAGCTGGGGTATAAAATTGAGAGTCCTGTACTCCTGAATAAAAAAGAATTGCTGAAAGAAAAGAAGGGAAACCCTCTGGCTGAGGTTACATTGAATTTTAATCAAGGACAGGTGGATATCAAGTTCTTTGTGAATGATTATCCTTCAGAGGAGTGAAAAATTGATCAAGGTTTTAATTGTTGATGATTCGGCATTAGTTCGCAAACTGCTGACCGAAGAACTTTCCCGCTATGAAGATATCAATGTGGTAGGGAGCGCCATTGATCCTTATGTGGCGCGTGACAAGATAGTCCGGCTTAAACCGGATGTGATTACTCTGGACATTGAAATGCCGCGGATGGATGGACTTTCATTTTTGTCCAAGCTGATGAAATTTTACCCGATGCCGGTGGTAGTGTTGAGTTCTTTAACTCCCAGCAATAGTCAAAACGCCATCAAAGCACTGGAATTGGGAGCTGTTGAGGTAATCTGCAAGCCCGGTTCCGGTTTATCCACTTCTGGTATTTCTCAACGCCTGGTTGATGCCATTCGGGCGGCATCACGGGCCAAGATTGCTAAAACTGTCTTGGCAGAACCGTTGGATACGGAAGGCAGCCTAGAATACAAAATTCAACTTAAAAATACTCGTAAGATAATTGCTGTGGGAGCTTCCACAGGAGGAACAATAGCGATAGAAAAAATTTTGACCAATATGCCGATGAACATTCCCGGGATTTTGGTAGTTCAGCATATGCCGGAATATTTCACAGCGAGTTTCGCCGATCGGTTGAATAGTATTTGCAAGATAGAAGTGCGGGAAGCGAAGGACGGCGATGCAATTGCTCCTGGTCTGGCTTTGATAGCACCTGGCGGCCGCCACATGCTCTTAGAGCGCAGTGGATCCTTTTATCAAGTCAGAATTAAAGGCGGCCCCATGGTACATCATCAAAGACCAAGCGTAGACGTCCTTTTTCATTCGGTGGCCAAAAATGCCGGAACTAACGCCATCGGAATTCTGATGACCGGAATGGGTTCGGATGGAGCCGAAGGCCTTCTGGCAATGAAGCAGAGCAAATCTTATACAATTGCCCAGGATGAGGCAACTTCCATAGTCTATGGAATGCCGGGAGAGGCTGTGAAATTGGGGGCGGCCTGTGATGTATTACCTCTGAATGAAATTCCCGGTCGAATAATCAAGCAGTTATCCGGAGAAGAAAAAAACAAGGAAACAAAAAAAAATTAAACAACCGCAATCAATCGCATTTAATAATGAATAGAGCTTTTTCATCGTATTTGAAATTTTTTGTAAACTTCTTGCCATTACGGCAAGTGATAGTTCCTTTTCCGTGGAATTTACCATTAGCAAAACCACCTTTGTATTTAGTACCATTGGCAAAAGTTAGAATTCCCCTCCCGTGAAAAGCTCCATTGAGAAAGTCACCTATGTATTTATCGCCGTTGGCCAAGGTTAAAGTTCCCTTGCCACTGCGTTTGTTTTTGAGAAAGTCACCTACGTATTTATCGCCATTGGCAAAGGTGTAAGTTCCCTTGCCGTGGATAACTCCGTTAACGAAGCCACCAATATATTTATCGCCATTAGGAAAGGTTAAAGTTCCTCTGGCAGTAACTTCGCCATTAATAAAGTCACATTCATATTTATTGCCATTGACAAAAGTTAAAGCTCCCTTGCCGTGACGCTTGCCCATCTTTATTTGACCTTTATAACTCCGAATTTCTTTGCCTTTCTCATACCAAACCTCATCTCCGAAACCAGAGGCATATCCATTTATACACTTTCCTGACCATGTGACAGTGTTTCCCGCACTGAATTCTGTACTCCATATCTTACAGTTTGTTTTATCTGTATTAAACCATTTTCCTGCATTTACCACCGAAGGAACCAACAGGAAAGCTATAATAACTATTGAGTATAAATATTTCATGTGCCGCCCCTTTTTATAGATTATGTAAACTATTGACAACGTTTGTGTAAATACATTTATCTAAATAATGTAAATGTCAAGATAAAAATGTTTGCAGTTGCGTTAGGTAGAATTTTTGATTGGCTTATTAACTGTTTTGAATACCATAATTAAACCGATAGTCTTTAATTCAGGCGCCTGACCTCAATAGAAACATGACAGGTGACCTCGGGAAGTAGTTCTTTCTGTAGTTCTTGATTGCCAGATTTGTAAAATTGTAATAAATTACAAAAAGGATTTACCATTTTTCCCCTTTGAAAAATTATTGTTGAAATTTTATCAGATAAAAGTAAAATCTATGCCGTGAATCACCTTCTGAGGGTAAAGGGAATTCACAAAGTATCAAAATTCATTCTTCCTCTTGCGGCTTAGTAATCGTTTCACAGGGATACGGTTGTTGATTTAGGTGTCTCTTGTAAATGATTTATTGATACCGGTGTGGTGAGAGCTAAACTGAAGCGCAAGTAGAAGATGTAAAACATAAAAGGAGGTTTTAAAATGTCTGCAAGTAAATCAAAAAGTAGGTCGAGGGATAAAAACATTGTTAGTGAAGTTATTGAAGATGTAACGGACTTCGTAAGAACTTCTGTTTTCGCTGGTCTCGGACTGGTTTTTCTGGGAGAGGAAACGATTGAGAAATGGGTAAAGGATGTTGCCAAAGAAAATAAGCTATCAACGTCTGATGTAAAAAGTTTTATCAGAGATGTCAGGAAACAGAGTGTGGAAGCAAGAAAAGATGTTGAGAAACGCGTTAAATCATTTATAGATGACATTCTTCCATCATCCAAAAAGAAATCTGACGGAGACAGTAAGAAAAAGTCAAAAAGCAAGAAAAAAACCGTCACGAGCAGTAAAAGAAAATCAAAGATTAAGAAAAAAAACAGAGCAAGTAGCAAGAAAAAATCGCACAGTGACAGTTCAGAAAGGCTTTTAATCAGAGAAAAAGAAAAAAGTGAAAAAGCCGTAGTAAAAGATACTGAGGCTACAGGGATAGAACCTCATCGGGGAGGAATCGAGGAAGAAATAGCTTGATTAGAATAACCTTTAAACCTTTCATAAAGAGGGTATGGATTGAATAATGCCCAATTGCTGAAAAGGATACGGTGTTTGTGTCTGGATGTAGAAATGAAGAAATGTCCTTATTGCGCCGAAGAGATTAAGGATGAGGCTATTAAATGCCGCTATTGCCTTTCTGATTCAAGCTCCGGTAGACATGTTAAATTAAAACGAAATAGAGGAAGAGTTGATGATTATGATGAGAATGAAGATAATAATGAAAAGTCTTCCCGCGATTCTGAAAAAACATTTCAGTCAAGCAGATTAATGCCTTGGGATTTTTTCCCCGCCAAGCTGATTTTATCGGGAAGGGGTATATCATTCCAGAAAGGTTCGTTGTTTGATTCCAAGACAAGACGCATAAAGTATCATGCGGTGGACTCAGTCAGAATTAAAAAAGGCATCATATTTTCCGATGCCTGCGTAAAGTTATCAAGGGGAGACGAACCAATTGTATTGGACGGTCTAACAGAAGATGAGGCACAGGAAATAAAAAATACTATTCGTTCATTTCTGAGAAAAAGTTGAGCCAATGACAAATAAGGAAATGCTTAAGTTAATATTTCTTTCTGTAGCTCTAAAAATGTAATGTTTTTGTAATAATTCAAGAGACTGTAAAATAATCTGTGTAAATGGATAATTTTTCATATTGCCGCCAAATCAAAACGGCCGTCATACATAACAGCCAGCTGG
>JAFGLS010000043.1 GCA_016927935.1 Syntrophaceae bacterium | reverse complement strand
TCGACAGTGCTGCCGATTGTAATTTTATTAAGAGTGCTTACTGTCGGAATTCCTTCCAAAAATAAAATACGTCCAATAAGCTTCTCGGCATGTTTCATCTCATCAATGGCTCTTTTCTCAAAATGTTTATGCAGCTTTTCATAGCCCCAATCATCACACATTTCGGAATGAACCATATACTGATTGATTGCCGTTAATTCGTCAGCAAGAAGAGCATTCAAGGTTGTTAATAGTTTTTCATTTCCTTTCATAAAACCCTCCGATAAAAATTTGATATTTAAAGTTGGACGCTATTTGCCAACTTTTATCCCTTTTTACATTTTTCACATATACCAAAAAATTGGATTGTATGGCTTGTAATGGTATTTTTAGTCTCTTTTTGTGCCATTTTTGTAATCTCATCCTGTATTGGCAGTGAAGAATCTGTAATGCGATTACATTCATTGCAAATAAAATGGTAATGCAAATTGGTAACAGCATCAAAATGAACAATTCCATCACCAAAATCACGGGATTTTATGAGTCCATCTTCAACAAGAATATTAATATTCCTGTAAACATTTCCCATGCTTACTTTTGAGAATTCTTTTCTGATCTGGTTATAAATCCACTGAGCAGTGGGATGTTCCAAACTGTCCTTAATAAGGTTATAAATTCTACTTCGTTGCTTACTGTTTCTTCTAATAGGTCTCATATTAATAATCATTCTTAATATTATTAATAAATAGAAAAATATCAATACTGATAAAAAAAAATGTGCTTAATACATTGACTTTTTTTTTAGTCATATAATTATATAGTTATATCTCAACTTTCGCAGTTTATGGAGCACTTTAATTGCATATAATATAGACATTTACTACAATTTATCAGTATACGTTCGCTACTCCCATACACTGGACATTCGTAAAAAGATGTGCTAAACTACTTTTATGGAAATTGGAAAACGCCCCAAAAGAAAAAAAAACGATAAGCAAGAGGAATTACTACAAAGAATCAGCGAACTTACGACCGATATTAGCTACTGGAAAAAGCAACACGATCGGGCACGTAAGCGTGAAGAAAAATTCAAAAATGAACTTAAAGACAAAAAGGCAAGGATTCGGTATCTTGAGGAATTCCCGATGTAAGCCCTTTCCCGGCGCTTGGCCCCCGATCGCCCCCCTCGGCTCCAGCTGGAGTACCAGATTCCGCCGAGGGGGGCGTCGGGGTCCCCGCCTGCGCAGGACATTACAGCGGAACTTCCTCTTGTGAAGGGGGGGGGGAAGGAAAGAATAGTGACAATCGGCTTACATTACCACATTACTTACCTGGGATTTTGATTTGAGGATTACTCTCTACTATAGTATTTTACAATCGTCTGCACTTAAGCAGTTTTCACCAAGCTCCGCATCAAGCTTTTCTGATCTTCCATGATTCGGCCAACCGCAAGGGCCAGCATAATGCACAAAGCTATGCCACAGCGAAGTTTCATTTTCTTTTCACCTCGAATGTAATGCCTTTCGAAGCCAAAAGACACATCAAGCCGGGAGTTCACTCTTTCCACAGAAGTCCGGCTATTGTATACTTTTTTCCAGGTATCACTACTCCTGGCCAGGGGAGTAAACACCCTGCGGTCAACACCCAGCTTGATCCGAATGGCCCCTTTCACCCGGCATTTATCTCCTGCCTTACAGAAAATGCCATAGGTTTTCGCTGGACAAACATACTTCAAAGTTCTTCTGTCCTGCTCAAAGCCCCCAAAAGCCATCGCCCGCTCTTTAAGGGTAACGGGACAAACACATGATACATCGCCTTTGTAGTTATAGACGACATTCTCGGTACCCGGAACAAGTTTCGTACTATCTGCATCTTTCCAGCAGTTACGAATATCGATTACCGGTTTGATACGAAAATCATCATAAACACTCGTATTCAAATGTATTGTATCATAACCCTTATCTCCTGTGAGAAACTGGCAGTTTTCAAGGATGGCAGGATGCTCCTTCTCCAGTCTTTTTAACAGCTTATCAGCTACAGGTTGTTCTGCTACCGAAGCCCTTGTAACTTCGAAGGCCACAGGTAATTCATAATTGGCATCGACAATCAAATGCAATTTGAATCCAAACCATTTGACGATTTTTTCCCAAGCCGTTCCCTGCTCATTTTTTCCACAATATTTCTTGAATCCCCAGTCAGCATCTGAATCCCGTCTTTTGTCCCCTGGTCTTTGGGTGGAGGCTTTCTTTCCTTTAGCCAGGCTGGGAATCGCCTTTCCGTCGATGGCCAGGGTTTTACCAAATTCGGAAAGCAGTCGTGTCAGTGTTGCAACCAGTTCTTTGAACATGTCGTCAATTTCCTTTTCAAAATCGAATAAATTGATCAGAAAACGACTATATGCATTCGAGGATGGGACAGCCTCACTCCCGAGGACTCCCTCGAATCCGCATATATCACGTAACTGACCATTCCGCTGCAGTTCCCGGCGCAGACTCTCAACACTTATATGTTCAAAAATCACCCCGGCAAGTATGGAATTCCAGATGAGCTCGATGGGATTGTCATCACGGCCGTTGCCACGTTTTTTTTCCAGAGCAGCAATCAACTTCTGATCTGGGATATACCGCAACACAAGATCAAGACGCTCTAAATCGCCTAATTCTTCAATATTTTCCCAACTAAAAAGCTGTTTTTGTGCTATAATTCCCATAGTACCTCCTTTTTTGGGTTTTTAGTTCACCTGTGATTATATCACAGTCAAAGCCGAGGGAGGTACTTTTTTTTGAACCACCTTCGGGGGTGTTGGGTTGTGCGTAGGCTCGATGTGTGCGCTGGCCGTTGGTGCAGCTTCGGTGGTGGGGGCCTGGGCTCCGGTCGGTGTTCTTAAATGACAGATATCTTGGGGTGAAAATTCATGAAAATCCGGCTTCTGCCCCTGCCTGCCCCTGTTTCTGGCCGTTTTTTGGGGTAAACTGAATTTTAGAGTGGCTATAACTCATTGCATTAATGAAAGATAGAGGCATCGATAATAGCTCTAAGGGGTCAGAAATTCCTCACGCGCCTGAAGAAGAAAAGGAGCTGATCAACTTTCATTACAGCAGCATTACCCCGGAAAACGCCACTTCCGCTGGGGGTGGTTGTTGACTGATTATGCGCCGAAAGCAGCCTGTATTATTGCAGGTTGCTTTTTTTCTTGCTTTTCTGGCTAAAATCTACTTTAATAATGAGTAGGGGGCTGATTCTTTCTGTTAATAGTCTATTGAACCGGGCGGGCTTTTTCCACACAGGATCCCGCCTATTTGAAATCCCAGGAGATGCTATGCGGAAATTCAAGGATTGGAAATTAAAATCGCGTTTAT
>JAFGLS010000003.1 GCA_016927935.1 Syntrophaceae bacterium | reverse complement strand
CTTTTTTCTCAATGAACATGTAAGTCTTAATTGTAAAAGTTGACGAAATCAATTGTGTTGCCGTTTTCGAGTCTTTACTCATAGTGATATCAGAAATATTAATAATTCTCGGCAAATGAGCTACCTTATTGAAGAAATACAAGATATTCTGAAAACTACCAACCACGGAGACCGCTACGGGTATTTCCTCATAGAAAGGTTCCGGCGCCGGGGCTGCGGCGCCTTTTTTGCCCTGAGCATCGGCTGGAGGTTTTTGGCCTCTTTGGTCCGACGGTTTCAGTAAGGCCGCCGTCTTTGGTTCAGCAGATGCTGAAACGTCCATTCCTTTGGGCACGGGTGCCTTGGGCTGAAATAATAAAAATTCTATGCCGGCTTCCTTGCCCACTGAAGCTACAGAATGGAAAAGATTGGGTATTTCCCGCTGGTCGGGAAGCTTTTGTAAAGCGATTTTATAGTTTTCTTGCAAAGCTTTCACATCAGCCATGTATTTGTCGAGCTGACTGGCAAGCTTTTCTTGTTCTTTGATTTTTGTTTGTATTTCCGAAAGTTTTACGTTCAGCGAGCTCTTTTTTCCCAGCGCTGAAGACAAAAAGAGATACCAGTAAAAATAACCGATTAATAGAAACGCAACCAATACAACAACAGCTTTCATTTTAAGCGGCATTTTTTTAATAGTATTAATATCAATATCTATGGCCATACATCAAAATCCCTTTTTTAAAAGACAGGAAAAAGTAAACTGTTGCAAAGTGATTCCCGAAATCTCGATCTTTTGTGAAGATTTCAGTTCTACCGATTTTATTGGATCAAATTGTTCAATGCTCTTCATAAAGTTGGCGACAACAATATTATCCCTGCCGATTCCATCAATCGTGAGACCACTGCCCTTCTGATTTATTTTAACAAGCCAGATATCTTTGTCAGGGACAAGCAGTGCCAGATTATCAAGTGTTTTTAAGGGAGTCAGCCGATTTTCTTCCAGGGTGGCAATGACTCCTAATTTCTGCTCCAGTTCTCTTTTGAGTTTCTTGAATTTTTCCACGTCTCCTATTTTTTTATCCAGTGCGACTTTTTTGGCTTCCGCTTGATTTATTTTAGCTTCCAGATCGCTGATTGAAGATTGTAACGTTATAGTGATCCAAACAAGCGCAAGAATAAAGAAAACAAATAAACCGGCAACAATAAATACCTGCCTATAGAAAGTGTCTTTTTTTGCCTTTTCACGATAGGGTAAAAGATTAATTTTAATCATTTGTCGCCTATTTTCCTCAAGCCCAGACCTATTGCCGTCGCAGCCACCGGTTTAATGTTTTCCAGATTTTTTACGTCAATATGTTTTTTGTTGTAATTAATTTTTAAAAAGGGATCTATCAATTCAGTTTTGACATTGAGCATTTCCGATAAATGTTTTGTCAAATTGAAAATTCTGGCCGATCCCCCGGCAAGCAATACTTGCTTGATATCTTCTCCGCCAAAGGTTGAGCGGAAATAATCGATTGATCTTTCAATCTCCATGCAGATCGGCTGGGCAAATTCAAGGACGGTGTTTTTTAAATCCGTATTTTCTCCTTCTGTGCCGTTGGGCATTCCATCTACCTTTAGTTTTTCCGCCTCTTCAAAGGTTACTTTATATTTTTCCTGAATGGCTTCCGTGATGGAATTGCCGGCCAGAGCAAAATCTCTGGTAAATACGGATATCCCGCCTTTTACGACATTAATGCCTGTCGTACTGGCTCCTATATTAATCAATACAGCGGTTTCCTCATTATCAAATTCATAGTTTGTTCCATACAATGTTTCCAGGACAAATGGAGCGACATCTATAATTTCGACATTTTGACCGGCGGCAGTTGCCGCTTCCAGGAAGCTGTTGACGATTTCTTTTTTAGCGGCGACAATGATAATATCCATCTGACTGGGATTGTAATTATTTTCACCCAGGATTTGAAAATCATAATTCACATCATCCATATTATCAAAAGGCAAGTACTTGCCCGCTTCATCACGGATCAAATCGCGCAATTCGGCTTCGTTCATTTGTTCCAGTGTAACTTTTTTGATAATAACGGAATTTCCCGCCAGACATGTTACAATTCCTCTGTTGGCGCATTTGGCAACTTTGAATATTTCCTTGATTTTTGAAGACAAACCACTGGCATCAGCTAAAATGCCGTCAATAATGACACCTTTGGGAAGGGGAACTTCACAGAAGCGATTAAGATAATGTCCCTTGGGGTTGCTTATCACCTCGGCTAATTTTATAGAACTTGAGCCGATATCCAGGCCGACAAGCTTCTTTTTCCCCGAAAACATTTCTTTTAAATCCAGCATGAACGCACCATAAATTTGATGTTGTTATTTAGCCCAGCGGTAGACAATATCTCCTTTTTTAACCATTCCCAGTTCATTCCTGGCTATCATCTCTATGTAATTGATGTTGTTGCGCAATAAAATAATTTTATTTTTTAATTCGTTATTTTCCGTTGTTATTCCTCTATTCTGCGCTTTTAATTTGTCAAGCTTTTTAGTCATTAAATAGTTGTCAACAGCCCCCCGGTTACCAAACGTTATCAAAAGAGACATGAACAACAAGAACAAAATTAACAATCTGCCTACAATCTTCATTTAGACTCGATCTTTCTTTATAAGAACAAGTGAGCTAAAAAAACAATCCGCCTTAATCACGGGAATACTTCTTCATGTGATTTTTGTAACGCTTTAGCTACTTTCAGCTCTGAATTTTTTCTCGTAGAGAATCCTTTTTCCATCTTGGAGATTGTTTGGGGGGTTAGCCCTGCTTTCCTGGCCAATTCGGATATACTTAAAGGGATTGTCTCGCGAAATTTTTTTACCTGATTTTTCTTTATATTACCTGTCATAGATAAAGCGACACCTCACTTGGTTGTTATAAGGCACTAATTTTAAATAAATGTCAAGAAATATTTTTTAATGTACATTAATATAGCATAATATTCATTAATATTCATTAATATTCATTCATTTTATGACACCAATTATTATTCATATGTTATGATAAAATAAGCTAGACAGGTAATCGCTTTTCATATGAAAATTTTAAAACTAGAATTATACATTTAAAGAAGAAAAAGCGGGTTGAGGAATAAACAAAACAATAAAATGTAACGGCGGCAAAGGGAGCGGTTAATCAGTCATTCAACGGCAAATACCCTTATCTTTAGCCGTTTTTAATAATTTACAGTTTCCCAGCAGGCAGGCCTTTTGCGCGTCATAACATCCATATTTATTATTATTCTGCGAAAAATAGACAACTCCTCTATTGTGGAAAGCTTTGGCATAATCCGGTTTTATCCCGATCGCCTGGCTGTAGTTCCCGATCGCGTGCTGGTAATGACCGAGTTTATCGTAGGCGAAACCACGACCTAAAAAAGCTTCCGCATCATCGGGATTCAGGCGAATAGCTTCGCTAAAATCTTCAATCGCCCGCTGATACTTCCCTATGGTGTTATTAATCGTTCCCCTGTTGCTGTAAGCCTCGGCAAAATCCGGGTTTAGTGAGATAGCCTGATTATAATCCTTGATCGCGTTCTTATACTGACCGAGATTGTCGTAAGCAACGCCTCTGTTGTAATAGGCCTCGGCATCACGGGGCCGAAGCTTAAGGGCGTTGTTTAGATATTCGACAGCCTTTAGCGGATCGGTATATTTTTGTCCGTCCGATAACTCTTTGGCCTTCATCAACCAGTCATCCGCTGTCTCGCTCATCGCCCTGACGGGAAAAAGGGTAAAAATCATTAAAAAAACAATGGTTATCTTGCGCATGAAGCCCCCATTCACATAGGCATAACGTATTATAATCAATAAAAAATGAAATGAGCAAGCACTTATTGCTTGTTCAGGTCTTTTAAATGATGCATCAATCAAAGAAATCCAACGGGCTGATCAGGGCTTGGACGCCATAATCTAATCCTGAATTCCGATAAAATTTCCGGCATATTT
>JAFGLS010000042.1 GCA_016927935.1 Syntrophaceae bacterium | reverse complement strand
CACCGACTCAATCCCAATTTACACCGGAATTACAGGAAATCATCGACTGCTGGGATGTACTGCCGGAGCATATCAAAGCGGCTATAACCGCGCTTGTCAGGAGTGCTGATCGATAATAAGTTTTGTAAATGAATTGCAAATTGAGCGCGAATACATCGAAAATAACATAGCCCATAGGGTGGAAGGGGTAGGGGGAATGTAAGTATAGTACTGGATTGTAGAGTTCCCCCCCGGGGGCTATCCCCCCCCAGGCCCCCATTGTCAGAATTTCGGAGTCCCATGCCATACAAAATAATGCTGATTTTAAGCAGCTTTGGGGTAGTACGATGCATAACGGATATTAAAAATGTTTGCGTTTTTTCAACAAATTATAATTCTTTGTTATTGCTGTATTTATGAAATTCTATTGTTGCCTGTTTAGTGAGATAATGGAGTGTTTGGTTATTATCCTTGTCATTAGATAGCCTTTGACCCATAGTTACTTACACCCCCCGAACGTTTAACGTTTAGGGCAGTGGAGAGTTGGCAGTTTAAATAATTCATTGACATATCACGTTATACTTGATATTATAGGACTTGTTTTGGGGGATAACGGGAGGTAATTTTTAGTGTGGAGGATGGAAAGATGAAAAAGGCATTTATCGTTTCAACTGTTGTATGTTTATTCATTTCGGGTGTTTCGTCAGCAATTACAGTTCAGGGTATCGATCTTGATTTTGTAACGATTGGCAATGCGGGCAATGCCGCTGACAGTACCGGTTATGGAGCGGTTGGTTATGATTACCAGATCGGCACGTATGAGATCACTGCCAGTCAGTGGTCAACCATTAATACGGCTGCAGGCATTGGTGATGCAGGCTATTGGAGCGGCAACCAGCCAACAGCAAGCATTTCCTGGTACGATGCTGCCCGGTTCTGCAATTATCTGACAACAGGGAATACAGAAACCGGTGTTTATACGTTCACCGCTGGATCCCTGACAAGTATTATGGACCACGAAACAGCCGGTTCAACTTATGGACGAGCCTACTTTTTACCCACCGAGGATGAATGGTACAAGGCGGCGTATTATACGGGCAGCGGTTATTCGTTATATGCCAACGGTACAAATACAGCTCCGATAGAAGGCACAGATACAAACTATGATTATGCAATAGGACAACCCTGGGAAGTTGGTGTTGGAAATGGCACCGAAGAGCAGAACGGCACCTTTGATATGATGGGCAATGTCTGGGAGTGGAACGAGACGCAAATTGGTTCCTATCGCGGCGTCCGCGGTGGCTCCTACTACTACCTCGGCGTCACCCTCAGCTCGTCCCACCGGGCCTACTACTCCCCGGGCTACGAGTACGGCAATACAGGGTTTCGTGTCGCCTCCGTCCCTGAACCGTGCAGTTTAGTGTTGCTTGGCATTGGGGCTGTGTTGATGAGGAAACGACGATAAATCATAGCTTTTATTGACGAAAAGGGAGGATTTGGGTAGAATTCCAGTATTAATGTCAAAGGAGAAAAATATGGGATTCATAACCGATCTACTGAAAGATCTTCCTGTCAATGATGTGCTTCAAGATGAACTGGAACAGATGGAAGAAGACTATGAAGCACTTGAAAAAGAAAATGCCGCACTCCGACAGAAAAACGAACAACTCAAAGATAAGCTCTTTGGAAAACATAACCTAAGAGACTCATTAATATTCTTAGCGTTGGTTTTTTGGATCTATTCTTTTGTTTCTTTTGTTTGTGCTCTTATTGTAGGCGATCATATAGAATTCAGTAAAATATTTTTATTATGGTATATAATAATTGGAAATTGTTTTTCAATTTATCATTCATCAATTTATGAATTCACAAAACCAAAAATTAAGATAATTTCACCTACTATTATTTTAATATTAGTGCTTTTAGGTGGATTTATATTCCATCTTTATATTTATGACACTAAACCAGATGAACAGATAGATTATTTTGCTTCATTATTTTTTATACTAATTGTTTTTGTATTGTCATTGATTGCTTATGCTTTTTTGCTGATAAACGTATTTTTAGAGTGTATAAAAAGAAAGTCAATTGAAAAACAAAACAACTAAAGTATGTAACACAATACATAGTTGGAGATTAAAATAATGCCACTTTACAAGATCACGGGAATTGGCAAGAAAACTAATCGAAAACGGGTGCATGTATATGAGGCAGACACCCAAGAACAAGCATATAAAAAAGCTTACAAAGACGGCACTATAATTGACGATAGTGCTACTGAAATCATTCCATATCCTCCCGCATCAGAATACCAGCTCAATTATGCTAAATCCCTTGGTATTGACTGTCCTGTAGGAATAACTGAAAGGGAAATTTCAGATTTAATTGAGGAAGCACAACAATGGGCCAGTCCAAAGCAAATCAGACTTGTGAAAGAATTAGGACTGGAAGCCCCAGATAAAAAAATGACTTGGGATCAAATGTCAGAGTTTATTGATAATGCTTTAGAAGATCCCAAAATCAATAAACGTTATGAGAAATTACCTCCGACAGAAGAACAACTAAAAAAAGCCAAAGAAATGGGTGTCAGAATTCCATGGTTTGCAACCCGCCAAAAATTATCTATCTTAATTGAGGAAGCAATAGAAAAAGAACGCCATGAAAAATATCAAAGAGACATGGAATTATACAATGAACGTATTGCACAAGATGATGGAACAGTCAGAGGCCGATATATTCATGACAAGGCGGCATTAGAGGCAATAAGAGGATTGATCGGGGTCGGCATGGTAATACCCGATGTAAAAGTCAGTGCCCGTATCTTCAAAGGAGATAAGAGAGGAAATATTGACGCACACGGTAAAGATTCATCTGCAAAAAAAGTAATCAATTGTTATTCAAACCTTCTAAAAGAAAAGGGATTTGCAGTTGATGTTAAATCTTCAAATTTCACTGAGGGTGAATCATGCTATTATTTAACCTTCAAATCAGAAAAAAGAAAACGTAATGAATAGTTTATAAAATTTATACCTATCAGATCGAGAAGTTTTTCATCTTTGAAAGTGCCGACTTTTGACAAGGTTTTTTGGGCTGGATTGGACGGAATTTTAGAGGGCTAAAAACAGCGATTTTGAGAAAAAAACACCGGTGTTGACAGGCAAACGGGCTTCTGGTATGATACCAAGCCT
>JAFGLS010000041.1 GCA_016927935.1 Syntrophaceae bacterium | reverse complement strand
GCAAAATAAGGAGACAAATATGGCCAAGCAAAAAGAAGTCGCAGCAAAATCAAATAAACCTCTTTCCGGAAAGACGGCAATTATCACCGGCGCCGGTTCCGGTATCGGACGGGCAACCGCACTGACTCTGGTGCGGGCAGGCGCCGCCGTCGTCATTCAAGACCGCCGCAAAGACGGAATATCAAAATTGAATTCTGATATTCAGGCACAAGGCGGAAAAGCTCTCATGGTTATAGGTGATGCTAGTCTGCCCTTGGATATAGACAAACTGCTGGAGAAGACATTAAAATGGAAGGAAGGGGGCCGCAAATACGATATCGTTGTGGTCAATGCTGGACGGGGGCTGGCAGGCGGCACGCTGATCAGCGATAATTCTCAGTGGGAAGAAGTTTATCATCTCAATGTGCTGGGCGCGGCCTATCTAATGCGCTGCACTGCCAAATATTTAATAGAACGCAAAAAAGGCGATATTGTGGCTATCGGTTCCGTGGCGGGAAGAAACATATCGCCATTTAGTGCTTTTTACAGCTCCAGCAAATCTGCCATCGGCGCTTTAACAGAAGGACTGCGTCAGGAAATTTGCGCGCATGGCGTGCGTGTATCTCTGGTTATGCCCGGTATTGTAGCCAGTGGATTTCAAAAAGTGGCTGGTTTCAACGAAAACAATTTTTACAAAAGGATCGCTCATATAGGCAAACTCTTGGAACCGCAGGCGATAGCTGACGGCATCTGCTGGCTGCTCACCCAACCGCCTCACGTTAATGTTAGCGAGATTATTATCAGGCCGACAGGAATGAACTACCCCTAAAACAGGAGACAGCAATGTTCTACAAAGCAAATCTAGTTACTGCCTCTTTCATCTCTCGCCTTTTATTTCCACTCACTTAACTCTTGAACTTTTTTAAAGAAATTGCTAAAAGAAAGCGGTTAGAAAAACAGAATCTCAAAATTTTTCCAATAAAAAAATATATTTAAATCCCTCTGCCGTGGATATACTAAAGTTTTTACAAAAATTGTTTTATGAAAAGAAAATAAACGCAACGCAGCTTCATACGTTGGAAGACATTCACACCCTGAAGATTTTTTCAGTGCACCGGGAATTGAGACTTTTCCTTTATATCGGTATTCTGCTGATAATCACCGGCGTAGGGTTAACTATTAAAAAATATTTCGCTAATCTTGGTGATATTATCATAATCTCCTCGTTGACCTTGTGTTTTACAGCGTCTTTTATTTATTGTTTTATCAAGGGCGAATCTTTTTCCCGAAATGAAGTCCCCTCACCCAATATTGCTTTTGACTATGTACTTTTTTTCGGTTGTGCGTTCTTCTCGATGGATATTGCTTATGTTGAAACGCAATTTCATCTTCTGGGTGATCAATGGAATAACTATCTTTTAATATCTACCACATTATTTTTCTTTTTGGCATATCGTTTCGATAACCGCCTTGTTTTGTCGCTGGCTCTTTCCACATTTGCCGCATGGTTTGGCTTTACATTATCGGAACACCTCTTCTCATTTAAAGAATATTATCGTGAGTATTCAATTACTTACAGTTTAATTGTTTTATTGCTTGGCGGCATTCTTTATCGTTTGGCTATCAAAAAGCATTTTTTTGATATCTATCTTAATTTTGCCGTTCATTTTCTTTGTATTGCCCTGGTTGCCGGAGTTGTTGAATATAAGATATTTTCTATATATTTTCCCGCGCTGATTATGGCATGTGCTGCTCTTACTTATTATTCCGTTAAAACCCGCAAATTTCTTTATATGCTTTACGCCGTCATCTACGGCTATATCGGAATCAGCATTGTCATTCTTGACCATATTTATAGAGATACTTTTCTCATGTTCACTTATTTTATTTTAACGTCTTTGCTTGTAATCGGCTCTATCTTCATGATTTCACGTAAGTTCAAGGAGAACGAATGAATTACAGCTTATATTCACCACAACAAGAGGAAAATATTTACATACGCCGGCAGGCCAAAAGCTGGCAAAATTCCGGCTTGATTAACAATGAGCAATTAAACACGATATTTGGCTATACTAATCCCGATGCCCATCAAACGAATGTTTTTTTTCGCATTATTTTTTTTGTATTTACCTATCTTTGTGTCGGCGCATTACTTGGTCTCTTTATCTGGTTTACCGGCATCAAAAAACCTGTCCCTATGTCACTGACCTTCATAACAGCCGGAGCAATATTCTACTTTCTGGCGGAATACATTGTAAATAAATACAGTTTTTACAGGCATGGCATTGAAGAAGCTTTGTCTTTAATCGCCATTGCTTTAATCTGCTTTGGATGCGGCGGGTTTTTAAGCGAGTATGGTCTCAGCAACAAACAAACCACTATTACCGTGTCTCTGCTATCTGCTTTTCTTGCTTATTGGCTTTATCTACGATTTGGTTTTTTGTATGCTATATTAATCAGTATTGTTGCGATTTGTGTTATCCCCTTTCAGTTATCCCTGTCGCCAACAGTAGAAAGGGTTTTTCTGCTAATCATTCTGATCCTGATTTTATTTTTGAATATAATTTTTGATAAAGCGGAAAACGAAGATTTCAGGAAAGATAAAAACTCAACTATTCAAAGCTGCCTTCTGACAGCAATATACCTGACTGTCAATCTGGAGATTTTTGGCGTCTTAGGACTCCTTACAGGTAACGCAAGCAGTCTTCACCTGCACCCGAAGTCGTTTCCTCCTTATATCTACTGGTTATCCTATATTCTCACTTTCATTATTCCCATTGCCGGTATTTACTGGGGAATAAAAAGCCGCAAACGCCTCATTCTAAACGCAAGCCTTATTATGGTCTGCATTACGATGGCGACAAACAAAAGTTATCTAGGCTGGATTCGTTATGCCTGGGACCCGGCTATCCTTGGAATAGTGCTGGTTGTTCTCTCCATTATTATTAACCGATGGCTCGCCAATGGAGAAAACAAAGCAAGATACGGTTTCACAGCCGAAGATATTCTTAAACCGGAAAGTCATGGTATCAGCATGGCTGAAGTTGCCGCGGCTTTAACACCGGTAGCAACAGGAATAGATGTGCAACAGCAACCGTTACAACAAGACAAATTCTTTGATGATGGAATTTCAGGCGGAGGAGGAACATCAAGAAACTTTTAATAATGAGACCTAAATTGCAGAAAACAAAGCGCACTGAAGTTTAACAAACAATCAATAGATTTGCATCTGGCAGCCGCCGGCTATTGTAGCTCCGAGTTCGTGGCATTGATTCAGGATTTCTTCCGTAATGGCGCCTTTGGCGATAACCGGCTGATAAACAGTTTTGAATTTATAGCCCAAAGCAATGCGCTCGATTGATCTGAGCGCACCCGTACCGTCATTACCGGCACTGATAAAAACAACAAAAGGTTTGCGAAAAACCTTTTCCTGCGCGTCTAAATAGGTACGGTCAAAGAAATCCTTGACCATTCCTGACATGTAACCAAAATTTTCCGGCGTGCCGACAGCCAAACCGTCTGCTGTCAGCAAATCTTCCAGCGTAGCATTCGCTGCTTTCTTTAAAATTACTTCCACTCCTTCTATAGATTTCGCCCCTTCAGCAACTGCCTTTGCCATTTTCTCGGTCTTGCCCGTTTGTGAATGATAAACTATTAATATTTTTGCCATGATTGCCTAACCCGTTTAAAAGTGTAAATAATTTACAATAATACAAAAATGATCGTCAAGGATATTGTTACCTGTTTTTTTCTTATTATCTAACGTCTCTGCCGGTTGCTCCGGTGGGATGCCACGGATACCTTCGATATTCTCCGCTTGAGGCGGGATAGCTCAACTTACAAGTTTCAGTTCACTATGTTTCTAAAACTTGAGTTTCGTTAGTTCCTCCTGTGCTTCGAGTTTCACTACATTCGCTCTCAGCGGATGTTACGAGCGCTATGCGCGTGCTGTATCAATTATCAGCATCCTACGTCGCTTTGCTCCTAGGATAATTCGACCTACAAGCTTCAGTGCACTCTGTTTCTGACGCTTGGGTCTCATTAAATTTAAGAGGAAATTTTTTTCAAAATAAGATATAAGAATCCCGCAAAAAGGATGTTACCAATAATGACTTCAAAAGAATTAATAAGAAAATATCGCAACATATTAACAATTTTGCTGTCCTTAATCGGCATCGGTTTCATGGCTTATTACGATTACTGCGACACGGAATGCAGTTATCTGAAAGGCGATATTTGGGATATTGATCTCAAATGGATAGGCATCGTTTATATGTCGGCAATCATTGCTTTTGCGGTTTTTAAACAGACATCTTTTGTGAGAACATTTCTGGCCACGGGATTGGGTGTGGAAGTTCATCTTTATGCATTTCAGATTCAAAACGATGTTTATTGCCCTTTTTGTCTTGCGTTTTCAGTAACGTTAATTTTATCATTCATCATTAATTATGAAATCCCATCTGTCTGGCGGGAAAACCGCCGCCGGATGTGGCTCTATTTTTTAGGGGAGGTTGATTTTTCAATGTTCAAAATTTACAAGCTGCCTTTGCTGCTTTTCAGTTTAGCAGGATATTTGTTTGTTTTATTTACTCTCTCCGGTTCTGTAACACCATCCTATGGACAGGAAACTGTTAATACTGTCCCCTCTTTGGGCAAAGGAAACTATGAAATATTAATGTTTACCAGTTATTTTTGTTCACCCTGTAAACGTGTTGATGATAAATCTGAACCTTTATTGAAGGAATTACTGGCTACAAATCAAGTTAAAATAACATTTATTGACGTTCCCGGTAATAGAGACTCAATTGTTTATGCCAAATATTATCTTTATGCGGCAAATGCCAATTCAGAAGAAAACAATATTTTTCGCATCCGCAAAATACTTTATGAAGCCGCACAGGTTAAATTCATAGAAAAAGAAGACGCTTTAATCACCTATTTAAAAGAAAAAGAAATATCATGGGAAAAAATGAACGAAAAGTCAATTTTTCCAATACTTGATGCTAATATTAAACAAAATAATATTAAGTACACGCCTACTTGTGTCATTAAGTATTCAGGAATGTATTCTAAGAAATTCGTTGGCGATAAAGACATATGGAATGGGCTGACTGAATTGAAAGCGCGTATTTCAGCGGGGAAATAATAATCCCCTGATAGTCGGCAATTCTATGTCAATTAATTTTTAAATAATTACCTCTACCTAAAGAAAAATTGCCGGAAAATTTTTATTTTTTCATCCGAAAAAGATATATCTTTTAGGCGGCAGCAAGACGTCTTGACTTCTTCTTTAGTTGACTAATCTGATGTCTGAGCCGTAAGGCTTTATCTCTTTCCTTTGACTCCAACGCCCTTAATCTTAATGATTTCAGTTCACGTATTTTTGCCTTTAGCTCAGACTTCGTCATCTTTATTTTGCCGATATGTTTCTTTTTCTTAACCGGTGCTTCGTCCTTAATGCCGCGTGCTTCTTTAATAAAGACAACAAGTTCTTCCTTCTTCATTTCATGGATTGCTTTTTCATGGGGAATTTCAGCGGCAATCTCCCGTAATTCCTTAATAGTCAACTTTTCCAGGTGTTTTTCATCGTGTTCCTTATGTTCTTTTTTATGGATTTCTTCCGTCATCTCGTCCAGACCTCCTTATTTTTTATCTTTGGGGAGAATCAACTTGTAACACTAAAAGCAAACAGGTGATGTTTTATACCACAACAGCCTTTACCGTTCAACCAGTTCTGTATATTTCTTGACAAATAATCTCCCCCATGCAATAGAGTTGCGCACTGCACGTTCTTCAGAATATCGAGAAAATCAAAAGAAGAGCTCCATTAAAAGATTTACAGGAGGATTTATGATTAAGAAGAGTCCCATCACCATTGTAATATTCATGCTTTTTGTTATTACCACAACCGTTCTTGCCGCTGATAAGTACCAGTGGAAACTTGTCGACACTAAAGATAATTGCCAGATATATACAAGTGATGTTCCTGGCAAAGATTATATCGCGGCTAAAGCCACCTGTGAAATCCCTGCCGGAAAAGAGGTTCTGGGAGTTGTCCTCAGAGATATTGCCAATTATCCAAAATGGATGGAAGATTGCACAGAGACAAAAATGTTGAAAGTAGTTGATGATGAAAACGATGTTTTCATATTCTGGTTCCGCCAACATGTCACTTTAAAAACGGATAGAGATATGGTTCTCAAAGCCAAAACAATAATTGATCCCCCAAGAGGCCGGGATACCATTTACGTAGAGTCAACCAATGAAATGAATTATGACTCTGGCAAAGGATATGTCAGGATGCCCTCATTTTATTCCCAGTGGACACTTGATTGGGTTAGCCGGGAAAAAACCAGGGTAACTTTTATGATAGACCCTGATCTTGGCGAGGGATTGCCCAAGTTCATTGCTAATCCATTGATTAAATCGAATCCTTTTAAAACTTTAAAGAAAATGATGAAAATGGTGAAAGAACCAAAATATATTGAAGAAGCCAAAAAATCCAAATATCTCAAGATGGTTGAAGACGCTATTAAAGCCGGACATGTAAAACCATAACGGGTTCGTAGCTTATTTTTTTTAGTTCTTTAAAAAGAGTTGCTGATTTTTATAAAATTAGAGAATAAATAGATTGCTGAACGTCTCTTTCATTAAAAAGCGGCGTTCAGTATTTTTTTACGATAACCTTTATAGGTTTTTCTCCGGGTATTTTTCTGAAAATATTTGAGATTAACAAGTCTTAAAATCAGGTTTTTTATTCATTATTTTTTGAGTCAATACTTGACATTACAATTTTAAAAATATATAAGGCGCAACTTACATAAAAAGGCTTGAGGGACGTCCCCATCGTCTAGAGGCCTAGGACACGGGCCTTTCACGCCCGTGACCGGGGTTCGAATCCCCGTGGGGACGCCAATAAATTCAGCGGTTTAGAATGATTTCTAAATCGCTTTTTTTTGGCAGTATATATGCTGGTTTTCTTGTCCGATTTGCCAAGAATAAGTAACCTCCCCTATTTAAATATGTCTTACTATTTTATCGATTTTAAATTCTCAAGAAGTCACATGCTCCCGGACTTCCACTTTCATTAATATTTCACCACAGGCACCTAGAGGAAGTCCCGTGCCATAACAATTTATAGGGAGATCAAAAAGCTTGCTTTTAAAATCTCCTTTCCCATTTTCCGCATTTGCCATTCTTTCCAGCATAAGCATAACCCTCCACCAAATTTTGGTCAGCGCCATTATGCAAACCCCTTTTTCATCCTGACGAGGCAGTACCAATCCCATAGAATCAATAAGGAATTCATCACCTTTCTTGTGACCGGCAATACATGCGTTTGATGAAACCACCCTTACAACAATGTGATGATTTCGAAATTTTTCAATGGCACGCAACCTTTTCACACGTTTAGGCGAAGCTAAAAAAGACTCAAGTTCTTCCTGCTCCAACGGCAGTCCTTTCATATATTCATCAGGGATTGCCCCGCCCTTATTTACAGTTTCCTTTAATACCCGACTTTGACCCCTGGCACGCTTATTTCTAATAAAGAGATAAGGAGTCATGGTAAGCATGAAACGCAGGAATTCCAGAAAGGGCATTTTCTCATAAGTTACCCGAAAGAGATTGTTGCCGAGGCCGCCCATTTCCAAGCCTATATCAGTACAAGTCGCATGATTAAAAATCATTTCGCTGGGGTCCTTACCTTGCAGCATGTAATCATAATAATTATATATAATCGGAGAAAGCTGGGAAAGGCCGTGTATGCATATACCTGACGGACATTTATGCCTGATGAGCATGCCCAGGGCATTAAAATAGAGGGGACGTCCTTCATTATGACAACCGGAACAATGCACAGAACAAATTGGGTCTGCCACAATCCAATGACGCATGGCTTTTAAATCAATCACGTCAAAGAGTCCCAGCTCTGCCGCTTTATTTAATTCCTGATCATTATAATCCCATCGGTTTTTGGTAATCCTTCGCATGATAGGCTTCATTAATGTATTAAGAAAACTCATAATGCACCTCCTCTGAATATCATCGAATAATATTTTTTTAATGTATAAATCTGCTACTTCATATTTATATGTCAAGAGAAATTATAGCTATATTAATGTTACTCTATGACTTGTAATCCTTAATTTTCAAAGTATTGATTTTATGTTAGACAAGAAACAATTGTCATCCGCATATAATAGTTTTCACAAATATTTTTTATTTTCGAGGTGATTTATGTCGAAATCTCTAAATAAAAAGGGAAAAGGATACTGGGGAAGAAAGGCAACTCTTTTTCTCTTGAAGAATTCTAATTGAGCATTGGCTACCCTGGAAGTTTTTCAGGATATAATAGGAAGACAGGAAAACTGCTTTCTTAAAGCTGCTACAGGACTGGAAGGAGGTGTAACCGCATGTGGTTCAACTTGCGGCGTGGTAACAGGTGGTTCTTTAGGACTTGCACTAATGTACGATAGTATTCTGCAGGAAAAAGGAATTCCAGCAGAGGCTGGAGTAATATCTCTGGTAGGTGAATACGTGAGATGGTTTGGAAACAATTTTGGTTCACCCCTATGCAAAGAGAGAACCGGCGTGAATTTCTACTCTGCCAAGGGACAATTGCGCTATCTTTTTCCGGGGGACAAGGTTAGCAAGTGTATGTGGCATATTAGAGGCGCAATGAGGCATCTATACGATTATCAAGGGAAAGATTTGCCTGGAATAAATATTGGACTGAATGATAAAAAGTCCGAGCCGATACATTGTGCACAGTCTGTATTGCAAGGCATAAGAAATCGTACTGGTGTAGGAGACCCTATTCTTGAACGAATGTCTTTCGTTCTTGATGGGGGCATAGGTTTTCAAGGAGGGGTTTGTGGTGCTCTTGTCGGCGCAATCATGGGAATAAACATTCTGTTAGGAATAAATATTCGCGAGATGAATTATTTACAAATAATGAAGTTGTTTATTATTGGTCACATGAATCTGATCTTAAATAAAGATTCTAAAAAACCTGATCCCTTTTACGTAGGTAAAAAAATCGTGGAGAAATTCAAAAAAGAAGCAACTTTCACAGAGTGTCGTGACATTACAGAAAAGAAATTTTCTGACTGGGCAGATTTTCAAAAGCACATTTCTTCCTCCAACAAATGTTCCAAATTAATCGAACTCGCAACAACTGAGGCATCCAACGCTATTCAGAAATTTTTATAGATAATTTTTAATATTTGACTTTCTTTATATATTTTTACTTGAATCTCATTCCTCTTTTTTCTTTGTTGCTTTTTTCTTGGGTGCCGTTTCATCAGCGGCCGGCTGTTTCTTCACCTTTTTAGGCTTTGAATCATCAGATGCAGGCGATGTTTTCTTTGTTTTTTTAGATGCCGCTTCTTCCTTTTCTTCTTTAACGACAGTTTTTTTGTGTTCCTCTACTGATATTTCTTCTCTAGCTTCTGCTTGTTTCTTTAGTTCTTTTTCGACAGTTTCTTCCTTCTTTTTCGGTTTAGGTTTAACTTCCTCATGTTTTTCTTCGGGGTGTTTTTCCTTAACCGGAGCAAGTTTTGGCTCTTCCTTTATTTCCTTTACTTCTTTTTCTTTCTTTTCTTCCTTTTTCTTCTCCAATTCGGCCAGTTTTTGTGCTTTAATTTTAGCTAATTCCTGTGTACGTTGAACAAATTTATCAAACACGGCTATTCTTTCATTGGTCTTTTTAATTTTTGATTTCAAACTTTTTACAAGAGGATCCTTCTCGATCTTTTCCTTATCGATTCCTTTTTTATCCAATTGCTGTAGTCGAATTACCAATTTTTTTTCAAATAACCGGAGTTGTTCCGTCCTTACCTCTTTACTTTTTGATGCCATTTTTCCTCTCCTTGATTTTTAAATATTGGTGCTAATAACAATATTTTTAATTAAAATCTATAAATATTTACCCCGCTAGAAAGTCCAGTTGCTTGCCCCGTGCGAAGCATTGCTTCCATCGGGACTTGCAGCGGAAATGATGATTCTTACTTTTTCAGTAAACACGGGGTTTTATGCCCTGCGTGAGCCTGTTCCATTTAAAAGTCAAAGACTTTCTAACGGGGTTTACCATTGATAAGATTAATTTCCCTAAAAAATTACAGTTAATTTTTTACTTTCTTTCCAAAAGCCCAACAACCTCAATATGTTCCGTTTGCGGAAACATATCCATAGGCAACAGACTCTTCAAATTATAGCCGTATTCTTTTAAAAATTTAATATCACGAGCCTGCGTGGCAGGATTGCAGGAAATATAAATAATCCTTTCCGGTTGCAAATCCATAATTGCCTTTAATACGGCCTTTTTGCAGCCTACGCGGGGAGGATCAAGCACAATCACATTGGCTCGATTATCCTGCAAAAGGAATCTTTCTTTTAATACATTTTCAATATCCCCACGAATAAATTCAGCGTTTTTAACACTGAGATTTTTGGCATTGATTCGCGCGTGTTTCACGGATTTTTCATTTATATCTATGCCGATGATATTTTCGGCAAGCGAAGAAAGAAAAAGTGAAAAAAGTCCGCTTCCGCAATAAGCATCCACAAGTGTATTTACTTTATTGACAGAGGCAAGACGGCAAACTTCATCTACCAGTTTATCCGTTAGGTAAAGATTGGCTTGAAAAAAGCCGCCTCGCGGCACCAGAAAATTCTTTCCTTTAACTATTCTTATTATTGATTCTTCTTTCTTTTTCTTTTCCGGCAAAGAGTTTGACCAGACTGTCAGTTGCCCATTTGTCTTACTTTTTAATCGCTTATTTTCTTTTAAAGCGCGCATTTGTTCATTAATTGTTTCCTCCATGATTTTACAATGTTCAATATTTATTAGTCTGCCGCCGGAAACATCCATGAAACCGATTTCCCATCCACGGGAAGTGTCTTTCGCATGATATTGGGCTTTGCCTCTATAATGATAAATTTTAGGCGAAGCCATCGTGTCCCAAACAAGAGGGTTGGCTATTTTACCGATTCTCCGGAAAGTGTCCTCGACCTGTTTCTTTTTTATTTTCAGCTGATATTCATAATCCAGATGCTGGTAGCAACAACCACCGCACTTCTCATAATAGAGACATAAAGATTTTACCCGAAACGGAGATTCCTTGATTACCTTAAATATTCTGCCGCGAACAAATTTTTTCTTTACTTGAGTGATTTCAATTTCCAGTTCATCGCCTGGTGCCGAAAATGGAACAAATACAACAATATTATCAAGGCGGCCGACCCCTTCACCTCCAAAAGCCGCTGAATCTATTTTTACTTTTGCGATATCCTTAATCTGCAAAATAATTCCCCTACACGTAGATAACATACAGCTAAATCGGCAGTCAACCCGATGAGGTAGTATTTTCTTTACAACTTAAAATAATGCTGTTAATTAAGTTTCCAATGAACCTCCGCCCAGCAAGCTGGGGCGGAATTATCAAGCTAAAAAGAGATGCAGTGCAATCCCGATTTTATCGGGACATATGGACTCACGTGCCCTTTAGGGTATTTTACGAGGTCGTTCATGTCAGAAAGAAAATCTATTCTTTGCCCCAATTGCCGCAAATTAATCAGCAGCGATGAACCATCCTGCCCCTATTGCGGGCTCAAACGTCCCGGCTTGCACAATATGGCCGGTAATGTTCGAAAGATTTTTCTTGGTTCCAATCCGGTTATGACCATTATTTATATTAATATTGCCTTTTATATTTTTTCGCTTTTTATAGACCCGCAGGGACTTTTAGGCGGAGGCGCTTTCAGCTTACTTTCACCATCAAGCCAAAGTCTATTTTTGTTAGGAGCAAGCGGTACCTTACCCGTCATCGGAGCTCACCGCTTCTGGACTTTGATTTCCGCCTCTTTTTTACACGGCGGAATTTTACATATCCTTTTTAACATGATGGCGCTGTATCAGCTTGGTCCTTTCGTTTTACATGAATTCGGCTTTCATCGTTTCATTAACCTGTATATTATTACAGGGGCTTGTGGATTTACGGCTTCTGTTTTATTAGGCACTCCCTTTACATTGGGGGCTTCCGCAAGTATTTGCGGCTTAATCGGAGCCATAGTATATTATGGCAAAAGCCGCGGTGATTCCTATGGAGAAGCCATTTATAAACAAGCGCTGGGATGGATTATAGGATTGGTAATATTTGGTCTGATTTTCAGCGGCATAGACAACTGGGCACACGGCGGCGGATTATTATCAGGAATATCGTTGGCTTTCATAATGGGCTACAATGATAACAGACAGGAAAGCGCCTGGAGTAAAATTCTCGCTTACGCCTGCATCCTGATTACGGTTGCAATTTTAGTTTGGTCGGTGGCCAATTCTCTTCTGATTTTCGGCAATATATCAATTTAGTAAAAAGCGACACCGCCCGATCACTGATATGAACCCCGAAATCGATTGCGGGTATCACGGTTATAATTCCCGCTAAGCTTCGCACGCGGGATAATTTCCAATCCCGATTTATCGGGATTGGATAATTCGGCTAAAAAACTTCAATGCGCCTATAATGACCTTTAGGTTATTTGCTTTTGAAGTTTAAGCTCATTACGACCTACAAGTTTCAGTGCACCTATAGTGACCTTTAGGTTATATGTTTCTGAAACTTGGGTCTCATTAAAAGAGGAGCATCTTTGAATGTCCAAAATATCAGATTTCCCGACTCCGACACTGCAAACCGGTGATGAACTACACGGTTTTAAAGTTATCCGTGTAAAAACGTTCCCCTCAATCCGCGTTACCTCTTATGAGATTGAACATATAAAAACCGGTGTCAGGATTTTGCACCTGCACTCGTTTGATCGTGAAAATTTATACGCTATTGGTTTCCGCACTCCGCCATATGATTCCACCGGCTTGCCGCATATTCTGGAACATTCAGTGCTCGCCGGTTCGGAAAAATATCCACTGAAAGATGTTTTCAAGGAATTGATGCGTTCAACCATGCAAACCTTCATCAATGCCTTCACCTATCCGGATAAAACTGTCTATCCAGTGGCCAGTCAGATAAAAACAGATTTTTTCAATCTCGCCCGTGTTTATACCGACTTGGTGCTGCATCCGAGAATGCTTAAGGAAACTTTTTTTCAGGAAGGTCACCATCTGGAATTTTCCATACCTGACGATTTATCCAGCGACCTTATTGGTTCCGGAATAGTTTACAATGAAATGAAGGGGGCATATTCATCCCCGGATTCCCTGATGTACAAGGTTCTGCAGGAAAATATCTACCCGGACAGCGTGTATGCTTTTGATTCCGGCGGCGATCCGGATGTGATTCCCTCGCTAACCTATGAACAATTTTGTGAATTTCATCGCAAGTATTATTCGCCGACCAATGCCTGGATTTTTATCTACGGCGACATTAATACATCTGAACATCTCGCGTTTCTTTCGGAAATGCTTGGCGGTTTTAATCGTGTTGAAATAGATTCGTTCATTAAAAGCCAGAAACCTCTACCCGAACCCCGCATTATTCAAAGTTCTTATCCGATAAGCAAATCTGAATCCATAGAGCGTAAAACGATTGTCAATATCGCCTGGATGATGTCCGAAAATACAGACTACGATACTTCTCTTATTCTGGGAATCATCGCCTCCCTTCTTGTGGGCAGCGCCGCCAGTCCCCTGCGCAAGGCGCTAATTGATTCCGGTCTGGGTGAAGACCTCACCCCTGTAAGCGGTATTGAAGCTGATCTAAAACAATTAATGTTTTGCGCAGGATTAAGGAATACGCAAAGTGCGGACGTCCGAAAAATCGAACAGCTGGTTTTTGACACACTCCGAGATATTGTTGCCAACGGCTACGACAAGGATCTGATAGAAGGAGTTCTGCATCAAGTCGAATTTCATGGCCGGGAAATAGTGCGCGGGACACACCCCTATGGAATCTCCCTGATGAGCGGAATTTTTCAGACATGGCTGTATGACGGAGATCCTTTAGTCGGCCTCGATTTCCCGCAAACAATAGAAGATATCCGCCAACGCTGGGCTCATGACCCTCAAATCTTCCAAAAGATGACCAAACAATGGCTTCTGGATAATAATCACCGCATTATGGTGATTATGGAACCGGATGCCGGTTTCAACGAAAAAAAGGAAAAAACTTACAAAGAAAAAATGGCCAAGCTAAAATCATCTCTAACGGAAAGCGAATTGGTTCAAATAAATATTCAGGCCAAAGAACTGAAAAATTTTCAAAGTCAACAGGATTCGCCGGAAGCGGCAGCCACAATACCCAAATTGAAAAAAGAAGATATTCCAAAATCAATAGAAACTATTCCATCGCAAGATGTTTTAATTTCCGGAGTGCCTGCCCTCGAACACGATTTGTTTACCAATGGCATCGCCTACGTTGATCTGGCTTTTGATGTGACCAATATTCCGGAAGAGCTTCAAATCTATCTGCCGCTTTTAGGCAAAATCATGACAGGAATGGGTGCGGCCGGTTTAACATATGAAGAAATGGCCAAGCGCATCGCTTTAAAGATGGGCGGTTTTGGTTATAATCTGACCACCGGCTTCACGGCGAATGGTGATTTATGCTGGCAAAAGATGATTTTTTCATTCAAGGCTCTTTATCGTAATCTTCCGGAAGCAATCAATATTGTCGGCAATATTATCTTTTCTGGTGATTTGAGCAATGAGGCACGGATGCGGGATCTTATTTCTGAAAGGAAAAATAACCTTCAATCGGCAATCGTTCCCTCTGGGCACATTTTTGCAAAAATGGCTGCAGGCGCCGCTCTTACTCTTCCGGCTTACCGCAATGAACAGTGGCATGGACGCACACAACTTAAATTTGTGCAAACAACAGCAAATAACTTCAGCTCATCAAAACAGGACTTAAGGGAAAAGCTGGAAAAATTACGGAGTATTTTATTTAACAAGAATAATCTGACAATCAATTTTACGGCAGACAATCAGGGCTTGAAAATGACAAAAGAACATATTCTGCATTTTTTGAATAAACTGCCCAATTTGTCAACAGCCATGACGACAGAAAAACCTGTTTTGACTCCAACATTTGCCGGAATTTCCATACCAACGCAGGTGTCCTATGTAGCCTATGTTTTAAAAACACCTCCTTACACCGACCCAACAAGCCCCCTGCTGATGCTTTCAGCCAAGGAGTTGTCCAACAATTACCTCTACAAGCATATCCGCGTGCAGGGAGGGGCTTATGGAGGAATGTCCTCTTATGACGCATCCATAGGACTATTTTCTTTTCTTTCATATCGTGACCCGCACATTGCCGAAACGCTGAAGGTGTTCAAAGACGCGCAAAAATTCTATTGCCATAATGAAATCCCTTCATCGGAGATGGAAAAAGCAATAATCAGCACTATCGGCATGATTGATAAACCGTCGGACCCGGCAAGCCGCGGCTATACGGCTCTGATGCGCAGTTTTGCCGGACTTAAAGACGATATGCGCCAAAAATTCAGGGACAATATTTTATCCGCCACCCCGCGAAAATTAAAAACCGTCTTATCCGATTATTTTTCCCAAGCGCCCAAATCAGCCGCCGTGGCCGTCTATTCCGCCCCGGAAAAACTGGATGAAGCAAACAAGCAACTGGAAGAAAAACTTGTTATTGAAAGTATTTTTGAAAGCTGAATAGTGTAAAGTCCCACGTCGTTTTACTCCTGGGATAATTCGCTCTAAGATTTTCCGAGCACTACGTTTCGGAAAATCAAGGCTCATTAATAATCGACTACCTCCTATAATCCTTATTTTTTAAAATTTTAATTTTATGCTAGATTATAAACCATAACTGTCCTGTTTTTATATATTTATACATACTGCATAAATATTGTTAGAGGTAAAAATGAATCAATTGCAAGTAATCATTGATCCTCTTTCGGTTACTTCTCTTCATGTTGAGGTCTTCACTGGTGGAACTCGGATTTCATCAGCGACGGGCTTTACTATCGAAAGAAATGGCTCGCAGTATTTGGTAACAAACTGGCATGTCGTTACAGGAATAAATCCTGACACCAATGAAATCTTGTCAAAAAATACTAACATACCTGACGAATTGAGGGTATGGATGCATATTGATCCGCTTGGCACTTGGCAGCAAGTTAGAATACCCTTATTGGATTCATCATCAAGAGAACTCTTTTTGGTAAATTCAGGTGGTCAATCCACGGATGTTGTAATAGTGCCTTTGTCAAACCTTTCTGCTCAGATCAAAGTATATCCCTTCGACTTATCGCTATCGGAAATTGATATGATCCCAGAGGTAGCAATGCCCGTATCAATAATCGGATTCCCTCAAGGAATGAGTGCGGAAGGTAAATTCCCTATTTGGAAAACAGGTCATTTAGCGTCCGAATATGATATTAATTATGCTGGGAAACCAACATTTCTGGTAGATGCTACTACTCGTAGCGGAATGTCAGGATCCCCTGTGGTCATGAAGATGAATGGTGGATATAAAAACAAAAATGGTAATTACATCATATCTGGTGGGGTAAAAACTCGATTTCTTGGAATATATAGCGGCCGTATTCATAAAGACATTGAAGTTGGAAAAGTTTGGAAACCAATCGTTCTTGAACAAATCTTTGCAAGCAACAACCTCTAACCTGTCGTGTAGTCTTTCCAAAAGTCTTATTTTCCCATTTTGTTATTTTATGTTAAATTAAAACCAATAATATTTAAAAATATTATTCATTATTGCTATTTTAGAATTTAAATTCGAGTAAATATAATGAGTAAGAAGTTAACAATAGAAGAAATGAGCCAATTGGCCGAAAAGCGAGGAGGTAAGTGCCTGTCAAAGACCTATGTAAATAGCCACACAAAACTCAAATGGCAATGTGCAAAAGGACACGAATGGGAAGCAATCCCTCACCATGTTAAGCGAGGTCATTGGTGCAGTAAATGCGCCGCTTCCGAAATAGGAAAATCACAAAGATTAACTATTGAAGAAATGAGATATCTGGCCGCAAAGCGAGGCGGCAAGTGTCTTTCAAAGACATATGTAAATTCCGGAACTAAACTCAAATGGCAATGCAAAGAGGGACACAAATGGGAAGCAAGGCCATATAGTATAAAACAAGGTCATTGGTGCAGTAAATGCGCCGATTTTGAAAGTGGGAAATCACGCAGATTAACTATTGATGAAATGCGACAAATCGCTGAAAAGCGAGGCGGCAAGTGCCTTTCAAAGACATATGGGAAGGGTAAAGAGGGTCAAATCTTTACTCTTGACATTTGCCCCCAGTTTATTATGAATCTGATCATATTTTTTCTCCCATTCCGCTTCGCTTCAGGGATACCACGGATATCTTCGATATCCTCCGCCTATGGCGGGATAGTTCAACTAACAAATATTACTACGCTATGCTTGTAATATTTGAGTTTCACTAATTCCACTCTTACGCTTCGAGCTTCGTTTATCTCGCTCTCAGCGAGTGTCATTAAAATTTGGGACTCACTGTTTTTCAGCGACCCTGATGCGTGCCAGCGCACGAGCCAAGGCGGCGCGCATTATTTCATATTCTGCATCATCTTTGGACATTTGAGCCAAACGGTTTTCTGCGTTATCCTTTGCTTTAAGAGCTCTTTCTTTATCAATATGGTCAGACCTTTCTGCTGTTTCAATTAAAATGGTAACTTTACTGAAAGTAACTTCCGCGTAACCGGTGTTGACTGCATAATAGCTTCTTTTACCGTCTTTAAGAAAACTGAGTTCGCCGATATCCACTGAAGTTAAAAAGAGTTCATGTCCGCGCAGTACACCAAATTCGCCTTCCGTTCCCGGAATGGTAACTTCTTCTATCTTGCCGGCAAAAGTCATCTTTCCCGGCGTCACAATCTCCAGCATCAAATCATCAGCCATTTATTTTCTCCAGCTGCAATTATTCGGCTATTTTCTTGGCGACTTCCACAGCCTCTTCAATACCGCCAACCATATAAAAAGCCTGCTCGGGCAGATCATCGTGTTTGCCTTCCAGTATCTCCTTGAATCCTCTCACCGTGTCTGCAACGGTAACAAATTTGCCTTCTCTTCCTGTAAATTGTGCAGCAACAAAGAACGGTTGGGATAGGAACCTCTGAATTTTTCTGGCTCTGCTCACAGTAAGTTTATCGGCTTCGGAAAGCTCATCCATACCCAGAATGGCAATGATGTCCTGCAAGTCTTTATATTTCTGCAGAGTCACCTGTACCTGCCGGGCAACTGTGTAATGCTCCTGACCCAGAACATTGGGATCAAGAATACGCGACGTCGAATCCAGGGGATCCACCGCCGGATAAATACCCAACTCAGCTATCGGACGGGACAAGACGACCGTTCCATCAAGATGCGCAAAAGTGGTTGCCGGAGCTGGGTCAGTCAGGTCGTCAGCAGGCACGTAAACACACTGAACGGCTGTGATCGAACCTTTGTTTGTTGATGTAATGCGTTCCTGAAGTTCGCCAAGGTCCGTGGCCAGTGTCGGCTGATAACCGACGGCGGAAGGCATGCGTCCCAACAGAGCCGAAACTTCGGAACCGGCCTGTGTGAAACGGAATATGTTATCTATGAATAAAAGCACGTCCTGGCCTTCCACATCGCGGAAATATTCAGCCGCTGCCAAACCGCTCAAAGCAACTCTGGCGCGGGCTCCGGGTGGCTCGGTCATCTGCCCGTAAATCAAAGCGGCCTGTTTGATAACACCGGATTCCTTCATTTCCAGATAAAGGTCGTTTCCTTCGCGTGTTCTTTCACCCACGCCGCAGAAAACCGAGATACCGCCGTGATGCATAGCGATGTTGTGAATCATTTCCATCATAACGACTGTTTTGCCGACACCTGCGCCGCCGAACATACCCATCTTTCCGCCGCGGGGGAAAGGAACCAACAGGTCAATAACCTTGACACCCGTTTCCAGAACGTGAACTGACGTATCCTGCTCCAGGAAAGTAGGTGATTCACGATGTATAGGCGCGTAATTTTGAGCGTTGACCGGTCCCAGTCCATCCACTGGACGCCCAACAACATTCAAAATCCGGCCGAGACCTTCTTTGCCTACCGGCACCTTGATTGGGTTACCTGTATCTTTGGCAATCATGCCGCGAACCAAACCGTCGGTAATATCCATAGCGATGCAACGGACAACGTCATCTCCCAAATGCTGAGCAACTTCCACAACCAAATTATCTTCCTGATTATTGATGGCCGGGTTCGTAATAGTAACTGCATTTAAGATACTGGGAAGTTTCCCTTCTTCAAAAGCCACGTCAACTACAGGTCCAATAACTTGAACAATCTTTCCAATATTCATAACTATCTCCTTGCAAATAGTCGTATTAATTTATTGTGAGACTCAAATTTCAAAAACGAATAACCTAAATACCCTGAAGGGCACCATGGGGTCACTATAGGTGTATTGAAATTTG
>JAFGLS010000040.1 GCA_016927935.1 Syntrophaceae bacterium | reverse complement strand
CACCTGAAAAAGCTGATGATGGACATGCTGGAGCCCTATGCTGTTCCACGCCTGATCAAAATTGTCTCCACCATAGCAAGAACACCAGCCGGCAAAATTGACCGTCGTCGTATTGAAAATTATTTCCGTTCTCTTAAAAAATAGATTAAAATTCACCAAAATTTAATTTTAAGCAATGTTATCTATGCCGGTAAAGTATTATAAGCAGCCGGAAGACCTATTGTTTTTGTTTTTATGGATATTGTTATTTTTGGCTATTTATGATAATTTTTTAAAAATATAAAATCAATTATATTTAGAGCGATATGGTTATTTTGAATAAAGTAACCCTACTTTAATCTTTTTTAAAGATCGTATTGATATGAAATTACATCCGGTAACTCTCAAATTCTCCGATGAATATTCATATCTTGAAAACCTTTTTTTGAATGAGTATTATTACTCATCACTTTCCAACATCCGTATATTTTTAATTCTTGGAGCTGTCCTTTACGCAGCGTTCGGCATTCTGGATGCCGTGCTCATACCGAACCAAATGTTCAACATTTGGTTTATTCGTTTTATTGTTATTGGTCCGGGACTGGTCGGCGTACTGATTGTATCCTTTTCTGACGTTTTTAAGAAACACATGCAAGCGGTTCTGGCATTTGCATTTATGCTGGCGGGCGGCGGAATTATTTGCATGGTCGCTATAGCGCCTCCTCCGGCAAGCTATGGTTATTATGCAGGCTTGATGCTTGTTTTTATGTGGGGCTACGCGCTGATTCGCCTGTTTTTTGTCTGGGCGTCTGTTGCCGGATGGTTGCAAGTCATTTTATATGAAATAACTGCGATCTGGGTGAATCCGACACCGGTTAATGTTTTTATTAATAATAACTTTTTCTTTATCAGCGCCAATCTCGTGGGAATGATGACCTGCTACGCCATTGAATTCTACGCGCGACGTGATTTCTTCATGAAAACGCAACTGGAAAAGGAAAGAGAAAACGTCAGCAGAGTCAATGAAGAACTGGAAGAACGCGTCAGACAGCGGACAGAAGATTTCAGTATCATCAACAGAGCCCTGCATCAGGAGATATTGGGTCATGAACGGGCGGAAAAGGCATTGCGGGAAAGCGAAGAAAGATATCGCGACTTGGTGGAAAATGCCAATGATATGGTTTTCAGAACGGATAGAAAAGGTTTCTTTACGTTCGTGAACGTTTCCACGATCCGCATGACCGGCTATGAGGAGGAAGAATTGATAGGCAAAAATTATTCACTTTTAATTCGTCCCGACCTGCGTGAAAATGCTTTGTATTTTTTCGGCCTTCAACTTCAAAATGGGACAAGAAACACTTATTCTGAATATCCTATTTTAAGAAAGGACGGTCATGAGATCTGGCTTGGGCAAAATACTCAGTTAATTACTGAGGATGGCCGTGTCGTCGGTTTTCAAGCCGTGTCCCGCGATATTACAGAACGCAGACGTCTCGAAAAAGAATTAAAGGAAAGCGAAGAAAGATACCGCGCATTGAGCATTGTTGATGATCTCACCCAGCTTTTTAATTCCAGGCATTTCTATAATCAGCTTCAAATGGAAATTGACAGAATAGAACGTCGGGATTACCCGCTGACCCTTTTACTCCTGGATATTGATGATTTTAAAATATTCAATGATACGTACGGACATATCGAAGGAGACCAGGTTTTAGTCCGCTTCGGGGAGGTAATCAAAAGATGTATGCGCAAGGAAGATTCGGCCTATCGCTACGGCGGGGAAGAATTTACTATCATTCTACCCATGACAACAAAAAATGAAGGTGCTGTCATCGCAGAAAGAATCAGAGAAGAATTAAAGAAAGAAAATTTTTCCCCTGATCCGGACAAAACAGTTAAACTAACGGTCAGCATTGGACTAGCACAATACATGAACAATGAAGATATTAAAGCGTTTGTTAACCGGAGCGACCATTTTATGTACCGGGGAAAAAAAGACGGGAAAAATAGAATTTGTTTTGAATAATATTTTTAAAACCATGCTCAATGAAATAAGAATAGTTGACTGACAAGACCGGAGCTGTTAATAAAATGATAAGGAGACCCGGATGAATCAGGAAATCGCATATCTGAAAATGTTAGCCAAAAACGGCGGTCCCGTGGAAAGTCAATATGAAGAACTCGGTAATTTATACAAGTCCGTAAACATGAAACGTAGAAAGGGCATTATGAGTGAAGCCGATGTCATGAATATCTGGAAAGCACTGCCCGATGTTTACATCACGAAAGACACTATGCAGGGATATGCGCTTTTGAAACCGCACGGATACTCCGGTGATTTTGTCATCATTGAAAGAATTTACCAAAGGTGGACGTCTCCCAAAGAGCATCTTGTGAACTGGGATCGTTTTTTTCACGCTCAGGAAGCACCCCAGGCCATCATTAACAGAAAAAAATATTTTATCGATCTTCTGAATTCTCTGGATAAAAAAGACGGAAATCATCATGTTTTAAATATTGGATGTGGTCCTTGCCAGGATATCGTGGAATTTTTATTACAAGGGAAATCGCATGTTTTTTTTGAATGCGTTGATTACGATAAAAATGCCGTAGAATACTCCCATAACAAAGTCAAAGAAAAAGGTTTTTTAAGTAACGTGGAATTTCATCGTGATAACGCTTTTAAATTCCGACCTTCAAAACAGTATGACTTAATTTGGTCCGCAGGTCTCTTCGATTATCTGGATGAAAAAACCTTTATGATGCTTCTGAGCAAACAAATGACCTTTCTCAAGAGCGGAGGAGAATTGGTGGTCGGTAATTTTTCACTGAATAATCCCACCCGGGATTATATGGAATGCGGCAATTGGTTTCTTCATCATCGATCATCGGACGATTTGATTAAAATAACGGAGGAATGCGGAGCTCCGCGTGATAAAATATCGGTCAAATCTGAATCTCTGGGCGTGAATCTATTCCTGCATCTTTCCCGTTAAGCAGACAAAGACATACATTTACAGAAAGATTTTTAATTCTTAATCTCACGCTCTTTCCAATATCACATCATTGCTCCTGCTGCTTCTGTCAATTGATTGGACATCCGCCCATATTTTTCCTTTCATGGGTGAAGCTTAAGGCTAACCATATGAATTTATTTTTATTGGAAACTTTATAGCCCGAATTAGTCTTTATGGGATATATTGAGACAAACTGTTCCTGTGATATTATCAATATGGAATCCTGATATGTTTTGCCCTAAATGCAAAAGCGAATACAGAGAAGGTTTTTATAAATGTGCCGATTGCGGTTCCGATTTGGTTTATCAGTTATCTCCGGAAACGTCTGATCATTCCGGAGATGAGGAATTTGTAGAAGTGTTTTCTACATATCAGCAGGGCGACATCTCTTTTATAAAATCAGTCCTTGATGGAGAAGGCATCGCCTATTTCTTCCAGGGTGAAAACTCCATCATGTTGATCGCGGCCGGCGCTTATGCCCGCCTGCTGGTTAAAGCCGAAGAAGCGGACAGAGCAAAAGAGATTTTGCGAGATCTGGGATTTCTGGAATAACCAATACATCTTTTCGAGATGTATTAATAATAAATTTATATGAAAGATGCCAATGACAAACATATCTGAAAACAACCTTACCGCCTATTGCGGCCTTTACTGTGGTGAATGCATAAGATATCAGAGCAGGGCATCAGACTTGGCAAAGAACATTCTCAAAGAAT
>JAFGLS010000039.1 GCA_016927935.1 Syntrophaceae bacterium | reverse complement strand
TTACAAGAACAATTTTTACGTCTAAAAATGTGAATCAAAAAAATATTTTGACAATAATTATTTTTTACATTAAACTACTAAAAAAAATGAAGGCTAAGAACGATGTCGGAAATGGAAAGAAAACAGAATTCAGCAATCAATATTCTGCCCCTGCTTTTAGGGCTCTCTGTTTTGTGCCTGTTACTTAAGGCTTGCCGCCCATCGTTTTTAGGTCATCACTAATCTTATAAATTGACTGATTACCTAAAAAGCCGTGGGCAGAAAACCCACGGTTTTTTTTGTGAGACTCCAATTGTGCAAACGAAGTGCCGCAAAATTGGCAAGTTGTAATGAGGCTCAAATTTCAAAAGTATAGCATACTGAAATTTGTTAGCCGAATTATCCAATCCCGATATATAGGGATTGGAAACAACCACGCATATGCGGGGTCTGTGAAAAAAGCACGTAATATTTTAGAACATGATAAAGGTACATATCCCACTAACCTTCGGTTATCGGGATAATTCGACTTACAAATATTACTTCACTACGCTTGTAATATTTGAGTCTCATTAGAGGAGAATAAATTATGAAAAAGGATAAAAATCGTGTTTACATTTTCGATACTACTTTAAGAGATGGCGAGCAATCACCCGGTTACAGTATGAACACAGAAGAAAAATTGACTATTTCCCGTCAGCTCGAAAGGCTGGGCGTAGATATAATTGAAGCGGGATTTCCAATTGCTTCCGAAGGCGATTTTGACGCTGTGCGTCAAATTGCCAAAGAAATTAAAAAATCTCAGGTAGCAGGTCTTGCCCGTGCCAACAAGCTCGACATTGATCGGGCATGGCAGGCGATAAAGGGTGCGGCTTATCCCCGCATTCATACTTTTATTTCCTCTTCCGATATACATCTGAAGTATCAGTTAAAAAAGAGCCGCGAACAGGTGCTCAAAGAAGCTGTTGCCGCCGTCAAACTGGCAAGCTCTTACACTGAAAACGTCGAGTTTTCACCGATGGATGCCACTCGCTCGGATAAAGATTACCTTGTGGAAATGGTTTCCGCGGTTATTGATGCCGGAGCCTGCACCGTCAATATTCCGGACACCGTAGGTTATGCCATTCCTGAAGAATTCGGCAAACTTATTGCTTATTTATTCGCCCATGTAAAAAACATCGGGGATACGATTATATCCACTCATTGCCACAACGATTTAGGCCTGTCTGTAGCCAATGCACTGGCCGGTATAAGGAACGGCGCGCGGCAGGTGGAATGCACAATCAACGGCATCGGTGAGCGGGCGGGTAACACCGCTATGGAAGAGGTTGTAATGGCTCTGCAGACACGCAAAGATCTTTACGGTCTTTACACAAAAATCAATACTGAACAAATTTACAAGGCATCGCGCCTGTTGACGCAGATTACGGGCATACCCGTGCAGCCCAACAAGGCCGTCGTGGGAGCAAATGCTTTCGCTCATGAGTCCGGTATTCACCAGGACGGATTGATCAAGGAAAAAACAACTTACGAAATTATGACTCCCCAATCCGTAGGTATAAGCGACACACACATAGTTCTGGGTAAACATTCGGGACGCAACGCCATTTCGCACCATCTGAAAAAAATGGGACACTTCCTGAATGATGAACAATTAAACAGAGTTGCGGCAAGAGTCAAGGAACTGGCCGATGTCAAGAAAGATATTTATGATGAAGATCTTGAGGTAATTCTTTCCGAAGAAATTTACAGGGGAGAAGATAAGTATAGCCTGATTCATCTGACAGTGGTCAGCGGCAATGTAGCCACACCCACGGCTACAATGGAAATGAAGATAGGAAAAAATATTGTGCGGGAAGCGGGGTTCGGCAACGGCCCTGTGGATGCGACTTTTAACGCAATCCGCAATATCACAAAAACCAATCATCAGCTCCTGAAATATGCTGTAAACGCGATTACCGGGGGATCGGACGCGCAGGGAGAAGTAAGTGTCCAACTCAAATACAACAATCATTCCGTTGTGGGACGGGGCACAGATCCGGATGTTATTGTTGCCTCCGCCAAGGCCTACATCAACGCGTTGAATCGTCTGGAAATTTTAAAGAACAGCAACAAAAAGGTAAAAGTTGAATAAACTCCTCAAATGAGCTAAAGACCTTTAACTTTTCATAAGGAGAAAGATTGTGGGCAACACTATCACGGAAAAAATTTTAATGGCGCATGCAGGCCTTAAAAAAATATTCGCCGGTCAAATAATCAATGCCCAGGTGGATATCGCTTTGGGCAACGACGTTACCGCGCCTATAGCAATTAATGAATTCCAAACAGCTGGTGGAAAAAAAATTTTTAACAAAGATAAAGTTGCTTTAGTGTTAGACCATTTCACACCGAACAAAGATATCAGCTCCGCCCAGCAATGCAAGCTTGTCCGCGAATTCGCCTTAAAACAGAAAATAACTCATTTCTACGAAGGCGGAAAAGTGGGAATTGAACACGCTTTATTGCCGGAGCAGGGCATTGTCCTGCCCGGAGATTTAGTCATCGGTGCGGACAGCCATACCTGCACTTATGGCGCATTGGGTGCTTTTGCTACCGGAGTGGGTAGCACTGACCTGGCTGCAGCTATGCTCACCGGCGAAATTTGGCTTAAAGTTCCGTCATCTATGAAATTTATAATCTTTGGTTCCTTACAAAAATGGGTTTCGGGCAAGGATTTAATTTTGCACATAATAGGCCGTATCAGCGTTAACGGAGCCTTATATAAAGCGATGGAATTTACCGGAGAAACAATCAGCAAATTACCAATGGCCGACAGGTTTTCCATGTCCAATATGGCCATTGAAGCCGGAGCGAAAAACGGCATTTTCGCTCCCGATAAAATCACCAGTGAATACGTCAAAAAGAGAGCTAAACGTGCTTATAAATTTTATTCATCTGATGCCGACGCTGTTTATTCCGACACAATCGAAATAAACGCATCAAAGATTGAACCGCAGGTGGCTTTTCCCCATCTGCCCTCCAACGTAAAAGGAGTAAGTAAAGTCGGCAAGATAAAAATTGACCAGTCGCTTATCGGTTCTTGCACCAACGGCCGGATTGAGGATTTGAGAATAGCAGCAAAAATTTTTAAAAACCGCAAATCTTCATCGAATGTCAGGTTGATTATTATTCCGGCAACTCCGGAAATTTACAGACAAGCCTTGAAAGAAGGATTGATGGAAACTTTTATGAAGGCAGGCGCGATAATAAGTCCGCCTTCCTGTGGTGCTTGTCTAGGCGGACATTTGGGAATTCTGGCCGAAGGAGAAAGAGCTGTCGCCACAACAAATCGTAACTTTATTGGCCGTATGGGCCATACGAAAAGTGAGGTATATCTGTCAAGTCCCGCGGTAGCGGCCGCTTCTGCTGTTTTGGGGAGAATAGCTTCCCCTGAAGAACTTTAATTAGGGGTTTCATTTATGATATTAAAAGGAAAAGTCTGGAAATTTGGGGACAATATAGACACGGACGCGATTATTCCAGCGCGTCATTTAACCACATCGGATCCTAAAGAACTTGCTTCCCACTGTATGGAAGACGCCGATACCGGTTTTATCACCAGGATGAAAACAGGTGATATTATTCTGGGTGGAGAAAATTTCGGTTGTGGCTCATCGCGCGAGCATGCCCCCATAGCAATTAAAGCAGCAGGCGTTTCCTGCGTCATCGCCAAAAGTTTCGCCCGAATTTTTTACCGCAATGCCTTCAATATGGGACTTCCCATTTTTGAATCCAAAGAACTTGTAGATGCAATAACTGAAGGAGAGGAAATGACTGTCGACAGTGCTAAAGGAATCATTACCATAAGCGGATCAGACAAGACCTTTACAATCAATCCTATTCCTCCTTTTATGGAAGAGCTTATTACCGACGGAGGTTTAATGAAGCACATTGCCAGGGTAAAAAAAAGGAAACAATAAAAGATGGGCTCCGTTATTTTTCTGGAAAATATACCTATTGAACCTCCCCTTGAAAAAATATACAGGCGCCTCGGCTACAAAAAAAAGACAACTGCAATTTCTTCAAGTCAGCAAAAAGAAACAGATCTTTTCATAAATGAAGCTTCTTCCATTATTTTCATTAAGGGATCGCTGTTGCGTCTCGCCATTAATTACAACAACGGAGAGAAAATAATTCTGGACGGAGATTTAACCTTCAACAGTAAAAAATTATCCGTTTTCCTGCGTGATTGCAAAGAAACTATCCTTATGGGCGCAACGGCAGGCAATGCCATCATGGAAGCAATCAAAGAAAAAACCGATCAGGACAATTTAGCAGCAGCGGTTGTTTATGATGCCACTGCCAGTGAAATGACAGATGCGGGCTTAGACTGGATTATGGATTATGTTAATCAGCTTATCCGCCGTGAAGGCAAAACTATCTTACCAAGGCGCTTTTCCGCGGGTTACGCGGATTTTAATCTGGAGAATCAAAAAATAATACATGAAAAGCTTCAAATGGAAAAATTTGGCGTAAAAATTAATTCCAATCTTATTCTTATACCGGAAAAATCGGTTACCGCCATCAGTGGAATATGCTGTTAAATGTTAACGACCTGTTGCCCAAATCATATCTCTTTGAGCAGCCGTTAAAGCTTGAAGTATTTGTAGTTTTACTCTGCAACATGCACATTTACCCGATAATAATTATTATTTATTGACACATTTGAATTTAATCCTTATAGTTTAATAAGAAAATAAATATCTTATCAAGATATTACAATTATTAAGACCACATAATAAATAGAATAAATTTGATATTTTAAGTTTTTTCCCAACCTTAATCTTAAGGATAAATGATTGTATGAAAAAAACTACATCGGGAGCCGGAAATTCACGCGTACTTCAGGTATTAATGGTGGATGATTCTGAAGACGATGTTCTTCTTACAATTCGTGAACTTAAGAGAGGCGGATATAATCCGGTATATGAAAGGGTAGAAACCCTTTCTGCAATGCAAACAGCCCTCAAAAATAAACAATGGGACATTATCCTCTGTGACTATAAAATGCCCAGTTTTAATGCTCTATCAGTTATCGCCTTTTTAAAGAAAAACAATATGGAAATTCCCATTATTATTGTATCCGGAACTATCGGGGAAGAAACCGCTACAGAATGTATGCGCCTGGGCGCCCATGATTATGTAATGAAAACTAATTTATCGCGTCTCTGTCCGGCTATAGCCAGAGAAATGGAAGAAGTAGAAATTAGAAAAAAGCAATGTCTGGCTGAAGAATTACTTCGTCAGAGCGAGGAAAAGTATAGAAGTATTCTTGAAAACATACAGGAAGGCTATTTTGAAGTTGACCTTGCCGGTAATTTCACCTTTTTCAATGAGTCATTATGTCGAATGACAGGATGTTCCAGAAAAGAATTATACGGAGCCAGTTATAAGCAGTTTTCAGATAAAGAATTTTCCAATAAAGTTTTTCAGACATTTAATAAAATTTACAAAACAGGAGAACAGTATAAAGTATTTGATTGGCAGATTATAAGAAAGGATGGCACGAAAAGGTATATTGAAGCGTCCGCGTCTCTTCGAAAAGACTTATCAGATAAACCAATAGGTTTCAGGGGACTTATACGAGACATTACCGAACGCAAACAGATAGAAGAAGCTTTGCGAAGAAGTGAAAAATTCTTTAAGGAGGTTACCGAAAACTCTTCCGACATCATCATAATTGTTGATGAAAACGGGAACTTAAAGTATTGCAGTCCCTCCATGGAGCATATTACCGGATACAGACAGGATGAAGTAGTGGGCAAAAGCGGTTTCGTTTTTATTCATCCCGATGAAATTAACCGCGCCTTTGATGAATTTGGCAAGGCGGTTCAAGAAAAGGGTTGCCTGCTTCCCGCCAATACATTCAAGGTCTTACATAAAGATGGCTCATTGCGTTATTTTTATGGAACGGGGAAAAATCTCTTAGATAACCCGGATATCGCAGGCATTGTCATGAACATCCGGGACATCACCGAAGCTAAGAAGGCGGAAGAAACCATCAAGAAGAGCGAGGCAAAATACCGCAGCATTTTTGAAAACGCCATTGAGGGTATTTACCAGGTAACATTTGACGGCAGGTTCATAACAGCCAATACAGCCTTTGCCCGCATGGCCGGATATGATTCTCCCGAGGAATTAATCAAATCCGTTAAAAATGCAAAAACCCAGCTTTATGTTCATCCCGAAGACAGAGATAAATTCCTGCAAATTATGGAAACAAATAATTTTGCCGAAGGTTTTGAGACTCAATTCCTCAGAAAGGACGGAAGTACTTTCTGGGTCGTTCTCAATGCCCGAGCGGTCAGGGATGAAAAGGGTAATATTATCTATAACGAAGGACTTGTGGAAGACATCACCCCTCGCAAGCAAGCTGAGGAAAAACTAAAACAGTCTCTGGAAAGACTCAAGAAAGCGGTAAACACGACTATTAATGTTTTAGTTTCGGCTTTAGAGTCAAGAGATCCCTACACAGCCGGTCACCAGACCCAAGTTGCGAATCTGGCCTGTGCCATAGCCCAGGAGATGGGATTTGATAAGGATAAAGTTGAAGAAATCCGCATGGCAGGTGTAATCCATGACATCGGGAAATTATCCATACCGGTGGAAATATTGTCCAAACCCACAAAATTAACCAGCCTGGAATTTTCTTTGATCAAAGAACATTCTCAAAGTGGATTTGAGATGTTGAAGGATGTGGATCCTTCCTGGCCGCTGGCGGAAATAGTCCTTCAGCATCATGAGCGATTAAATGGCTCCGGCTATCCTCGAAACCTTAAAGGGGATGAAATTCTTATGGAGGCCCGCATTCTGGCCGTGGCGGATGTCGTCGAGGCCATGGCTTCCCACCGTCCTTATCGCGCTTCATTAGGCGTT
>JAFGLS010000038.1 GCA_016927935.1 Syntrophaceae bacterium | reverse complement strand
GACCGTTGCAAAACCCTGCTAAAGACGTCATTGCGAGCCTGAATGGCGAAGCAATCTCTCTTTTTGAGATTACTTCGGTCGCTTTGCCTCCTCCCTAATGACAGCACGAGATACTTTTTCAACGGTCTCAATCTCCAAAAACTAAAAGCCGCAGCAATCATAAGTGACTGCTACGGCTTTAGTTATCTGGTAGCGGGGAGTCGATTTCTGACGACTGACCCATGCCCTGAACCGAACTTGTTCTGGTTTAGGGTTTGGGTTATTGCTATTGAAGTGCGTAACGCATCGGCCTATTTGTTTTCTACCCGCTAATCGCTCTGTCCTAAACGCTCATATGTTCGGGAGAGTTGGCTTTGATTTTCCATATAAAATCGTAATAGCTGATAATAGGCGTGTGGAAGCGGCTGGTTTTACCGGCGTTGCTTTTTTACTTCTTTCCCCGGCCCAGAGCTTTTCCCCTGGAGACATTTTTTCCCTCTTCAATTTCCTCCGGGGAAATAACGGCTTCGGACAATGTTTCTTCTGATGTTTCAGAAACACCGGTCGGAACCGTACCAACTGTTGTCTGAGAACCTCCTGAAGAACCCGATCCTGAAGTTGTTATCGTTGGCGTAAGCGTTGTTGTCGGCGCAGGTGTTGGCACAGCTATTACCGACACCTCCGAACTTGCTGATGAACGCGAAAAAGTCGACTCTGAAGTTGTTAGTGTTGGCGTAACCGTTGTGGTCGGCGCGGGTGTTGGCGGTGGTGGGAGAGTCTCTCTATCGTCCGATGTTCTTAACAGTTCGGCTTGTGCAACGCAACTCACAGTAACAAACAAAAAAACAAAAAATGCGATAAAGCCTTTTTTCATGTTCTCCTCCTATGTTAACAATTTGTTTTGTTAGAAGTGTCACCTATTATGTAGGCTTATCGGTGAGATCACGATGGAGAACAACTGGCTCAAAAAAAAATTGCAACTCTTGGCTTAACCGAACAACGACAGCTCATTGATAATCAGGACACAGAGTGCAGCATCCGCTGGTAATGCCGGGTGTCCGGCCTGAATCGTTCCAGCTGGTATTATCAACCGGTTCCTTTGTCCGAATTGGGCCGAACGCTGATGAACTTGCTGGACGAGCAATACACCAGGACGCCATTCTACGGGGTCCGGAACATGACAACCTTCCTGCGCGAAAAGGGTTTTGAGGTCGGCAAGGATCATGTGCGCACGCTCCTACGCAAGATGGGGTTGGTGGCGGTATTTCCCAAACCCAACTTGTCCAAGCCGCATCCGGAGAATCGAATATACCCGTACCTGCTGCGGGATCTGGAGATCATTCGGCCCAATCAGGTCTGGTGCGCGGATATCACGTACATTCGGCTGGCGCATGGATTCACTTATCTCGTGGCTATTCTTGACTGGTACAGCCGTTATGTCCTCAGTTGGCGGTTGTCCAACAGCCTCGAGGCAGATTTCTGTGTCGAGGCCTTGCAGGAAGCCATCGAAAATTATGGCAGCCCAGATGTCTTCAACACCGATCAGGGCACACAGTTTACTTCGCAGGAATTTATCGGCGTTCTGACCAGCAACAATATCAGCATCAGCATGGACGGACGAGGTCGGTGCCTTGATAACATCTTTGTTGAACGGCTGTGGCACAGCGTCAAGTATGAGAACGTATACCTGAAAGGGTATCAAACGATACCGGAAGCCCGAGCAGGATTATCCGAGTATTTTAACTTTTATAACAAAGAGCGGTATCATCAATCGCTGGACAATAAAACCCCCTGGCAGGTGTTCTGTCAGGAACCTGTTGAGTGCCAAATAGGCCGGTTCTCAACGGTTGAAGCATTCCATCTTAACTGACTTAAAAACTGGTCTTGACAAACCCGACCACCTCAGTAGGCTGAACAGTAAGACAATAAGTTTCTGAATGCTTTAAACATTATTCCTTTTTAAAAAGTGGCCATAATATAAAATTAAGAACCCCTGCAAAAAATGTTAATTCACCTACAGAAATAGGTCGTCTCCTAGCGATTACAATAATAGCTACAAAAACTGCCGCCTTGACTGCGGGACCTATAAGGAAATTTACCCCCCGCGTTTGAACCGTCGAACCTATTAATATAACAAGAGACATAATCAATATTATGCCTATTATCGCTCCTAAGGTATTACTTAGCCAAAGCGGACAGGACAAACTATTACCTGCATCTAAATGAAAATAACAGAGTCCCATTAAAATCCATAATAGTGTGGTAAAAAAACGTAGGATATTTATTGAAATACTTTTGCCTGAGCTAAGTACCTGTAACTGCTTGCTCATTAAAAAACCTATGCCTATAAAGGCGATTAGTCCTCCTATTGCTATACCAAGCATAAAAGGAATGATAAGAAATGATTTGCAAGCGAAAGCCATGAACGACAACACGATTGTGAGTACTACTATATCGAATAATAATGTTTTTTTATCCACCTTTTTCACTAAGGACCATATTTTTTCGATGAAACTTTTATCGTTCACCATGCTTCGTCTCCCTATCGGGACATTCGAAATAAAAAACTTTCAGCTTATATGGTTTTTTGTCCGGCATGTCCAAATAAGTATCCGATGGCTTATATTGCATAACTTCGCCATCTGCGATACATGTTTTCCCTGATTGTGAGCGAACATCGTCGCGGGTTAGATTTTGAAACTTGCATTTTGGATCAAATTCAAGCTTATAACTTTCCTTATCCGTGATCAAATAATATTCCGCATACATCTTCAGACCACCAGCAAGGCCTTGAGGCGTAATGTCTGGCATGGAGATTGAAGCTTGTAAAACGCCCCTGATGGATTTTTTATATGTTTTACCGCATCCTATGACAGACATTGAAAACACAATACCTATAACACCTATTATAGCTATCACAAACACTCGTTTCTTTATCATCATTATTTTTCTCCGGTTAACTTATAGTCTTCTTTTACATAAATATACCACCAAAATTATACTGCTCCCCATTAACAAATAGGGTGTTTTAAGTTAGAATAGGCTCCTGAAATGAAAGGAGGCGTATTCTATGAAAAAGCGCAAATGGACCAGCCAGGAAAAGCTCCGGATTGTCCTTGAAGGCCTCTCCGGCCAGATCGAGATCACGAAGCTGTGTGCTAAGTATAAGATCGCTCAGACCCAGTATTACCAGTGGCGTGACCAGCTGCTCAAATTCGGTCACCAGGCCTTTGAATCAAAGAACATTACCAAAAAAGAACAGCATCTGGAGCAGAAAGTCCAGAAATTAACCAAGATTATCGGTGACCTCACCGTAGAGTTAAAAAAAGCAAGTTCGAGCTATGAGACGGCGCACATCACAATCTGTGATTGAACGTAATAAAGAGCTTGTGGCTCAGATTAAAGAAATAAAGACTGATCATCCCCTGTGGGGTTACCGGAGAATCTGGTCGTATCTTAAGTACTGTCAGGGCATTTCAGTCAATAAGAAGCGTATCTACCGGATTATGAAAGAACAACATCTTTTAGTGTATCCTGAAGTACGGCGTAAGGCCAAGAGAGGGCCTCTAAAGCCTAAACCTGTTGCTTCCCGGCCAAACCAGTTCTGGGGCATCGATATGACCAAGATCCGCATGAGTACCTGGGGCTGGGTATATTTGACGGTTGTCCTTGATTGGCACACCAAGGAGATCCTCGGTCATTCAGTGAGCCTGCAGTCAAAGACCGACGACTGGCTCAATGCTTTGGAGATGGCAGTGCATAGCCGTTTCCCCTCAGGTATCCGTGAAGCTATCAAAGAACAGAGGCTGTTCTTAATATCTGACAACGGCTGCCAGCCGACATCTCAGCGCTTTATGATGAACTGCTCACTGTTAGGTCTCAAGCAGATATTTACAACCTGGTCTAACCCCAAGGGCAATTCGGATACTGAGCGTGTCATGCGGACTATCAAAGAAGATATTGTCTGGCCCTATGATTGGGACAATCCGTTTGAGTTTGAGGTTCGCCTGGCTCAATGGATCCATGACTATAATACTGATTATCCCAACCAAGCTTTAAACAATATGACACCATCACAGTTCTATGAAAACTTTAGCAATAACAAAGAGCCGGTTCTCACTTAAAAATGCCTTGACTAATGGGGGTCATTACATCTGCTTGCGACAGGTGCTTCCTTAGAATTGATTAGCGAGTAGCTGCTTCCAAAATTATCATGCGGGTTAATTTTTTTAACGCCGCCAATAGGTAGCTGACGGCTGGTCTCTCAATGCAGCGCGTCTTACGATACTTATACTGATTGGAAAAATTCTTTATAAAAAAATAAATACAATCTTTACAGAAAAGCCGTCTCTGCTATTGACTTTTATGTCTATAGGTAACGCTATTTATAATACATCTTTTTTATCATTTATTGTATAGTTAAGTAGGCCGTTATTGCTTGTTCAGCGTAGCGGTCTGCGACTCCCTTAGTTAATCCTGGCAATACAAACCACCCATAAATTATAGTCCATACACCATAAATAATATCCAATCCTCCCCCTATTAATAATTTAGTACTATCATTAGGAAAAAACAAAATTAGAAAAAAGCAACTAAGTGCACAAATAAAGGAAAAAACAACCATGAGCATTCTGCTTCCTAGGAGATTCCTCTCAAAACCATATTCCTGATTAGACTTTATCCATAATCCTTCTTTATCTTTCCTGCGGAGAACCTCGCGAATAAGCATAAAAGCTTGCTCAATTTTTGCGTCTGTCAGGTCATTTGTCAAATCAATCCCAGTCTCTGCCAATACTTTTTTATAGAATTTTTCCTTAGTTGCAGAATTAAACTTCCCATCATCTTTCCTTAAAAAACGCGTGGATGGGGGCCCACCCCACTTTTGCCACAGCTTAGGTTCAATCTTTTTTCCAAAACCCCTTACGATGTTCGAAAATAAAACAAGCAAAGCAATGATAACCGTGCCATTAGCCAGGAGTTTTGTAAAAATTGGCCCTTCGATTAAAGGTGTAATACTATAACAAGCGATTACTAAAGGCATTACTAACAATATAGCAGGATAAACTCGCGCATATCGTTCATAACTATTAAACACGTTCAATGTTAATCCTCCTTTTTTGCTCGCATAAACCGGCTGCTCCACCTTAACATTCAAAACTTTAGGTGATATTTTTATGCGTTTTAATCCATACTGAGCTAATTTCTCGCAGTAGTTACCTATGGCATGGTCGTCGACATCAATTTTTCTGTTCTTGATCCACTTAGCAACCATTTGTATTGTTCGCAATATCTCGTTATAATTTGCCCTGACTTTAACTTCTGAAGGATTATTACAAGGTGTCAAAAAACGCTGGTCACCATGGTGAGCATAGCTTCCCAATTTCTCCAGTAAAGGAATTATCTTTTTGAATTTTCTAAGAAAAAAGTTGAGAATATTCACTAGATACGTATCAGGGAGGCAAGGCACTGGGTCTAGATAATTAACCACTCGATATATAGGAGGTTTTATAATATCTGCAAACTCGCCATTGCCTACCTTGGGACTACCAAATGTATAGCAAGCAGCCAAATTATCTGAATTCAAGGCGCGTGTTGCTATCAACGCTAAAGCGCCACCCAAAGAATGGCCTGTTACATATAAAGCATATTTATCAAGAGTTATAAGTTTCTCACGAATCAATTGTTCGACACAGCTGAAAACCAAGTAAAAACCATTGTGTATCATTACTCGCTCTGAATCCGTATAGAATCTAGCATCAATATCAGCTTTAATATCACGCCAAGACGTTTTTTCTGTGCCGCGAAAAGCTAGCACTGCCATTTTGTCTTGCTCTCGGGTTGCTAAGAAAGCTTGGGTTCCGTTTTTTCCATTAAAAACATCGACCAAATTAAAGCCTGTAATTTTCAAGTCTGCCCTAAGCCCGTTCTTTTTCTCCTCACTATCTTCAAACTTTGTATATGCAAGCCGGGACATCTCCGCCATCAGCCAGGCTGTTCTATCGCTGTATGCAGCCCTTAAAATAGGGGGCTCCAATAATGCGGGGAACCGGAAATACTCATTCTTGTTATAAGATAAACTCATCTTAACCCTTAATCTTCTTCAACCTCGTTACAAAAATCTAAAGGCACGGCCTTAACCCAACCTTCGCGCGAAGGTGCATCTTGAGTAAAATGATGCAATATGTTTCCTTTTGTAGAATAAGCATCTGCCCCTCGGCGCTTTAGTGCATTAGTTACTTTTCTAGACGGATGTTTAGGATCGCCGTTTTTGGGAGCACTGATATAGGCTGTTTTTAAGTGCTGTTCTTCTGAAGTCTTTTGACCAATCAAAAAATCTAATATGGTTGGGCCAACATTATGCTTACTCCCGTGATGAGGTATTTGAATACGTTTAACCTTACTTAAATCAACACCTAGTGTGCTGGCTTTAGAAATTGCTTCTTTAAGGGCTTTTACACCCGCATCACCGGTAAAAAGCACATCATTGTCCTCAACTCGAAGGAGAAGAATAACACTAGAATTATTTTCTGCATTTACTTCATTCTCCTTAGGATCTTTCAGAGTCTCTATCCCCCAGCTTTCTTGAAGCCATTTTACTATTTCTTTTGCCCCAATAATGGCCTTCTCAAAAACACCAATTGGTTCCTTGGCTTCAGGCGTTTCTACATAATGGGGCAACAAAGACTCGTAAAATTTTACGCTTGGGCTCAACACCATCAACTGGGCACTATTCTGTGTAGAATCAGAAAACGGTTCAACTATCGGAATTTTCTTACGTTGAGCTATTTTCTCCAATTCATAAGAATTCTCCAATGACTTTTTTAAGTTCTCTTTCAGACCAGTCGCGGTTAATCTGCCATCCTTAAAGAAATTCTTAATATCAGAGACGTGATTCCAAGGACGGTGCATCCATAAATTCTTGACATCCATTTTTTCTAAAACAACTGTGAGGCCAAATGAGTGGTCGACGTGCAAATGAGTAGAAATCGCAACATCCACTCTGTTAGTTTTATAGAATTTGTTTATATGGGTTACTAAATGCTCACCTGATTCTTGAGTGCCGCCATCAATAACAGCAATAACTTGTTCTGAACTGTCCCCTTGAAGATTTCCATATCTTAGAGCTATTGCATCTCCGCCACGTTTTCCATCACCAACTGGCATGAAATCGACTTCGTATCCCATATCATTCTCCCTATAACATATAGGCATTACTCCCCGAAATTAGAAACTATTTAATTTTTTCACATTTCAAGGGCTAACACCTATGTTTATTCGGAAAGGGTAAAGTCTACGCCACATTTTTCGTATTGCCTATAGCAGGAACTTCTTCGCTCACGAATTATCTTACATTGACGACCGCATCGGGATGTATTTCATCATGTCCTTCTAATTTAGCGCAGATCGAGCACCTCTCCTTTATTTCTACTACTTTTGCCCCATTATGATAATAAAGGTTGGGCGCTTTTTTGGGAAAAATATCTACACAAATGGATCCCCTCTTAAAATCACGGTTTCTTTTTGGTTTGCTTGCAAATGGCGGCAAATCGCACATATTATCACGTATTGGTTGCTCGCCGGGGAGTAACTCAATGCGGTCTTCGCCCGCATCATCACCAATATCAGAAACACACGAGGGCTGGTGTCCTTTATGTAGATCTAAACAAACCTTTGCTGGCGCCGTACAATGGAACAAAGAAGTTGCACTAAAAAAAGTCTGTAATGAATCCTTGCTGGGGCACGATTCTCTATGACTGCTGCACGGAATAACAACAAGCGTACGGCACACCCGTCTCTCCGTGTCCCGGTCTCGTTTATGATAAAATGAGCACCGCGAAATCTGCTGCCAAAGCTCATCCGGATTTCCCCTCCCTCCATGGTGCGAACATAAGGCGACATTCGCAGATAATAAGTACGCTTGATCTCTGGAGATGAGATCGCCGATAATATTTCTCCACTCACCTTCTTCAACATCTCCCGCAATAATAACCGAACAATCTCCCCACTGGAAACGAATGGCTGAAGACAAAATATTAGGCGGGGTGATTTCTTCCAAACTTCTCAATTCTTTCATGCTCCTCATAGCCTTGGATGACGGTGCAATAGCCATCGCTTTAAAAATATCTTTTAAGTAGTTGTCTCTCGGTCGATACATACCGGTACAATCTTGATAAATCTGCAAAAAGCTGGGGTCTGGCGCCAATTTCTGAATATCAGAAAGAATCTTCTTTTTTCTAGGATGGCTTTCGATTCGGTCGGCAATTGCCCCCGCAGCCGGAAACGGGCATAGAAAATGATCAAATATAAAGTCGCGATTTTTCCCTAACAAATAGTCAATTCCCAGGAAATGATCCTGGTCATAATGGGTCAACGCCACAAAGCGAAGACGAAAGGTCGACTCCCCGGATACGATCTCGCCGTCAAACCACGGATCGCCAAGATACGCACGAATGGGGCGGGCAGTTCTATCATGACAATCTATAACGCCATAGATGCGGGGGCCATTAGGTTCTTCGGGAGGAAAACTGACAAGAGTGCAAGAACCATGACCAACAGGAAAAAAAATAAATCTCATAAATTCATCCATCTGCCGTAAAACATCTTCCCTGCCAACTATATTAATATTTGCCATAGAATTTTTAACCCAACTTTTTTCGATCCCTCTGAAAGTCTTCTTCAGAATAAACACTCCCTATTTTAAGGGCGGTTAAGGCCTTCGGCAAAAGCACTTCGTTGAGCTTTTCATTGCGGTTGCCGTCGAACAGAATACTCACAGGGTCCTTTTCAGGATTAAACATTCCGTTCATATCCACTGACCCCGCTAGACTAAACGGGTTTTCTTGAAATCGTTCCAAAAAGAATTTAGTGTTTTTTTCTACCGCTAACATAACAGCCGCATATCCGGTGCCGATAGTCCCGATACCGGCAGCAATAAAGCAATTCGGCTTAACGTCTTCTTCTGAATAGGGATTCGGCAGCTTAGCAAGAATGAAATAATCTTTTACATGCATTAGCTCTGGTTTATCGATTGACACCTTATGTGTTTCATCTGCACATCGATAAAGACTAGGCGGACCATTCTCAAGATGAACGGTCAATTCGTAATCATTGAACTCATATTTATTTTTCAATCCAAATTTTTCCCAATAGACTTCCCGAAGTATTTCGTTTGATTTAGTTGAGCCTAGGAAAAATATCGAGTAGTCGGCATATTGTTGGGGATTGAAATTACTAAAGTTACTTTCACAAAGTTTGAATTTAATTTTGGCCACACCAAGATATTTCAAAAGTGGCACAAGATATGTAATCGCTAAACACTCGCCCCAACCGGCTGTCTTTAAACGCACAAAGCTCTGTAGACGCTGATAATAATCTGCCGTCTCGGGGTTATTCCTAAGCATCTCGTCCGCTTTTTCATGCACAAGAGGACGATTCGGGCCAATGACAAATAAAACCTTGCTCGAGAAATCCAACCCGAATAATTTTCTTAAGAGAACTAATTCCGAAGAATTTGGCATTTTGCTGAGCCACTGAGGAACTTCCTTGATTTCAGGCTCGCGCGCCTCATCGTTTGGATCCCAAGAAATCTCCACGTGCTGATCGGGAACAGGTAAAATGTCTTTCCAGAACTTAAGGGGTATGCAACACAATCTGCTCTCCCCCTCCGGATTGTATTGGAGAAGTAATTCAACGCTGTCATCAAAAACATTTTTCACTATTCCATGGGCCGTGCGATATTTAGTAGTCTTGTTTTCCATCGCTCGCTCCTTTCATATTGAAGGGCCCCAGATGAACCAGCCCAGCTGTACGTTGTCCTTATCTTCAGTAGACACTTAACATAGAATAAATTGCACAACAAATCCACCCCTCACTTCATCCGCTGTGGATATGCGGCATACTAAATTCAAGATTTAAACGCTAACCCCTATGTTTACTTGTGCTTGCAGCAATGCTGTCATTGCAATAGCTCCCAACCATCCCTAAATCTTTCCACCAGCAATATCAAAAAACCGCTCAAAGAAGCGGGTCAATTTGTCCAAAACACTCTCGCGTTTTTTGGAACGCTCTCCACCGGGAGAAAAGCGTGATACAGGCGGTAAGACTCTTGCCAGATCGGTGCCTGTGGTTGCAACGTTGCCGTTACGAAACGCGTTTCGCACAAATTTGTAGGTTTCGTCGTGATCAAGATTTTCGTACTTAATAATCTCTTCCAGTTCCTCAATCTTTTTCTTCTCCACGTACTTCTGCCAGTCTTCATCCACCACCGAATGGACATCAAGCGAAGCAATAAACTGGTTAATAAGATCTTTTTTGTTGCGCAGTTCAACGCTTGAGTCGATTGCCTTGTTAATGTCGACAAGCAGTTCGCGGTTCTTGATGTGGTCTTCGTGGTACTTTTTAACAAGCCCTAAAATATAATCGATATTGATCTCAATCTGCTTGATCAGTTCCATTTCAAAGACGATGTCATCGTTGATATTTTCCTTTTCGCCTTCACCTGCCTTGCGAAACTCGTTATAGAGATCAATGTAGATGCTGTGATAATCCTGAATATCCCGTTCGGTTAGAATTTCGTTGCCGCTAAATTCGTCAAAAGTAACCAAGATATTTCTCACCCGTAAAATCGCGCCGTAGAGCCTGATAAAATCCTTTTGATTTTGTTCGCCTATAATTCGCTCGCCAACCGGAAATTTTGCCAAAAGCTCTTCAACCAGACTGGCATATCCCCGGACTTCCTTGTCGCCGTCTTTGTAGCCGTTGTAGTACTCGTCATACGATTTTAACAGTACAATCCCGCTGGCTTCCCTATCGCCAAAGAGGGCAATAGATTCATTGGTTGCCTTTTCCAGATTACGGAAACAAATAATATTTCCGAACGTCTTGACAGTGTTCAAAATACGGTTGGTGCGTGAATACGCCTGCAACAAACCATGCAGGCGCAGATTTTTATCCACCCACAAGGTGTTGAGTGTAGTCGCGTCAAAGCCGGTTAAAAACATATTGACCACCAACAGAATATCTACTTCTCGATTTTTCACTCGCTCGCTGACATCTTTATAGTAATTCTGAAATTTATCGGAAGAGGTATCATACGAAGTCCCAAACATGGCGTTGTAGTCTTTGATGGCATTCTCGAGAAAATCCCGTGAGCTTTTGTCCAGTCCACTGGTGTCTTCTGAGTTCTCGTCTATCATGCCGTCAATTTCTTCATCGTTCACGCCAAAGCTGTAAATAAGCGCTATTTTGAGTTTTTTATCGCTTGGTGCATCTGCCAACTGTTTTTTGAATTCGGCGTAGTATTTCTTGGCCACATCAATGGAAGAAACGGTAAAAATAGAGTTAAACCCCGCCAGTCTACGATCCTTGAGTTTGTAAAAGCTATTCCGTCTGGTTTTCTGATCAAAATGGTCTCGGATATATTGGACGATATTTGCCAAACGCTCCGGCGCACCAAGAACTGCTTCCCGGTCGATGTCGCGCACTTTCTTATCTTCTATGTCTTCGGCTTCGCGCGCGGTTGAAATATAATCCACTTTAAACGGTAAAACATTTTTATCGGAAATGGCATCCACAATGGTGTAGGTGTGCAATTTATCGCCAAAAGCCTGCTCGGTGGTCTTAAAATCGGGTCGGCCGCCTGAAGAGGCATTCACGGCAAAGATCGGTGTGCCGGTAAAGCCGAAGAGATGGTAATTCTTAAATGCTTTGGTAATAGCGGCGTGCATTTCGCCAAACTGCGAACGGTGGCATTCATCAAAGATCAGAACGATATGGCCGTCAAAAATCGTATGTCCTTTATTGCGGCCGATAAACCGGTCGAGTTTTTGAATAGTAGTGATAATAATACGGGCGTTAGAGTCTTCCAGTTGGCGTTTTAATATCGCCGTACTGGTATTGCTGTTAGCCGCGCCTTTCTCGAACTTGTCGTATTCGCGCATGGTCTGATAATCAAGGTCTTTGCGGTCAACGACAAAAAGCACTTTGTCAACATAAGGCAGTTTACTCGCCAGTTGCGCGGTCTTAAAACTGGTCAGCGTTTTACCCGAGCCGGTGGTATGCCAAACATAACCACCAGCCTTCACAGTGCCGAGTTTTTTATAATTAGTGCTGATTTCGATTCTGCTTAATATTTTCTCTGTAGCCACTATCTGATAAGGCCGCATCGCCAAAAGCTGTTTCTCAGTAGTAAACACACAGTAGCGGGCAAGAATATTGAGAAGCGCATGTTTGGCAAAAAAGGTTTTAGCAAAATCTACCAAGTCGGTAATCGGCCTGTTGGTCGCGTCCGCCCACCAGCTCGTGAACTCAAAGCTGTTACTGGTACGCTTACCTTTTTTAACGGTGCCTTCGATTGATTCTTTGATATGTTCCGAACGTGTGGTGTTGCTATAGTACTTGGTGTGCGTGCCATTGGAGATAACAAATATCTGCACATATTCAAACAGCCCGGAACCTGCCCAAAAACTCTCGCGCTGATAGCGGTTGATCTGATTGAACGCCTCCTGAATCGCCACCCCGCGCCGTTTAAGCTCAATATGCACAAGCGGCAATCCGTTGACAAGTACTGTTACATCGTAGCGGTTGGCTCTTTGACCTTCTTCGGTGGTATATTGGTTGATCACCTGCAAACTGTTTTCGTGGATTTTGTCTTTACGGAGCAGATAGATATTTTTAACCGTTCCATCATCCCGTTTTAAATTTTTGATGTAGTCTTCCTGAATAGTGGATGTTTTTTCAGCAATGCTTTGGTTGGGGTTGGCGATCTCGCCGGTAAAGAACGTCTCCCATTCTGTATCGGAAAAGGTAAAGGTGTTCAGCTTTTCCAGCTGTTTACGCAGGTTGAGAACCAGATCGGCTTCAGCGGTAATAGGCAAATACTCGTACGCCTGCGACTTTAGCTGCTCAATAAAAACGCGCTCCAACTCCGCCTCGCTCTGGTAATGCGTGGCGCGCTTTTTATCGGGCGTGTATTCCGCCACTACTGTGCTTTTTGGGTTTTCCGCCACTAAATTGTATCGGTTATTGTTTGGCATATTCGCTTTCCAATGGCTTAAAAGTAAGCAGCCTGTTCTGGTAGTATTCGTATTGCTTACGCCGTGCATTGAGTTCTGCTGGCAAACCGGCCGAAATATCATTCACCAGCGCGTCAAATTTATCGAGAATGGCAACGATGCGTTCTTGTTCAACAAGGGCAGGAATGGGAATTTTGTATTTTAAAATTACATCTTTGTTCCCTCGCGGCATTTTCGCACCTTTTGCAAACTGCATATCGTAGTCAAAAAATTTATCCGAAGACAATAAAAAGTACAAATATCTTGGATTTAACCTCTTTTTATTTTCGCCATTAATCCGAATAACAACAACATCCCCGTTTGTGCCTCCATTATTAGTGGATAACCATATTTTTTTAAGATATGGACGAATGTTGCCAATTAGAACATCATTGATCTTATACTCAATTAAATTACCTGCGATCGGTACATAGCTTGATTCAGTTTTGCCTTGTTTATTCTGTAATAAATTATCAACACCAACATAGCTTGTATTATTAACTTTATCGAATGATATTCGATTTTTAGGATAATGGGTAACTTCTCCCAACGTCTTCCACTCCACCCCCTCCCCAAACATCAGCAGCTCATCCCGATAATACTCATACTGCTTCTTCCGCGCCTCCAGCTCCGCCTCCAGCTCCGCCTCCAGCGTGGTAAAGGTGTCTAGAATTTTCACGATCTCTTGTTGAATAGTAAGGGGTGGGATGGGGATTTTGATTTTCTCCATTACATTACTCATGATTTTTGGGTTTCCCATTCCGGCGCTAACGTATTTTTTAGAAACTGTCGCCAAGATATATGCGAGGAACTTCGTATCTACACCGTCAACTTTAATTCTCAAAAGACCACAAACATTTGTAATGCTAAATTTACCATTGCGGTAAAAAATTGAGCCAGCATTCGCTCCGTCAGTTGTCCATGTTAGGTATTCTCCGTCATAGTCGTAAGTATTAATGCGTCCAAAAACCCCATCGTCGGCTGTTTGAGATGAATACACTGGATACTCGCCAGCATTATTTCTGAGGTAATCTTTTGACATGACTCTGCCACGATTGATTTGGCAGATTTCACCAATACTCTTAAGTCCTACCCCTTCGGGACAAAGCTCAGCAATCAGTTTTTCGATTCTATGCACTGGCTTATTCATGGCGGCCTTCAATATCAACAATTATTTCATCAATAGCCTTGCGCAGTTCGTTCTGCCGGGCAACAATGCCGGTAATCTCCGCATTAAGTTTTTTAATATCAATCGCCTCGCGGGTGTCTTTTTGCGCGACATAGGTAGATACAGCGATGTTGTAGTCTTTTTCTTCGATGGTTTTGTTATCCACTAGCTTGGCAAAATGCTCAATGTCTTTGCGCTTGATAAACGCCTCAAGTATCTTGGCGCGGTTTTCTTCGGTAAGCTTATTTTTGTTGCCTGCACGAACGAACTCGGCCGAAGCGTCTATGAAAAG
>JAFGLS010000037.1 GCA_016927935.1 Syntrophaceae bacterium | reverse complement strand
GTTCCCGTGGTGCTGCCGGCAGCGCCGAGACTTGTGATGACATAATAGTTTATGGTGGTACCGTCGGAACCCAGTTTGGTGGAAAAGTTATTTCCTGCAGGCAGGTTGACCGGAGCGTTGACTTCGTATGTTGCAGTGTTACCCGAAGCAACGGCGCCCTGTCCATACAGCAAAGCAAGCTTTGCCGTTCCCGAACCGAACAATTCGTTGTTGATTTCAATATTGCGCCAGGCGTTCAGAGTAAGTGTGTTTTGAGACCAGGTAACGCTGTCGTTGACGAAAATATCGCCATTGCCGGCCGGATTACCCGAGCCGCAAGCCACACCCGTACAGGAGACGGAACCACTGAGAGTTTGAATAGTCACGGAATTGCTTGCCAATGCTGTAGTCAACGCAGTGCCGGTAACATCGCCGCCACTGGGCGCTATGGTAAAGTCGTAAGGATCTATCAGCCATGTGCCGGTGGTGCCCTGAGGAGCCAGGGTAGTGATAACTGTGCCGTCAGTTACTTTAACATTGGCGCCTGATGTCTCGATGAAGCCGCCATCGCCGCCATTAGGAGCTGATGCGTCCAGTTTACCACTAATGATCGTTTCCCCGTTGTTCATATCTGAAAGCAGCAAAATTCTGCCGCCTTTATTTTCCAGCGTCCGGGCTTCGATTACACCACTGTTGTTGACTACGGCACTGGTCAAACTGTCTGCCGCTTGGGCAGTCATTACTACCATCCCGCCATCGGTATTGATAAGGCCTTTGTTTTCGGCCAATGCGTCTACCGCGCCTTTGTCAATTGTATAGCTGATCAATCCGTCACCTTTAAAATCCAACGTAACCTGATTGCCCGCGCCCAATAGGACACTGCCGCCATTGGCAGTGATTGTTCCTTCATTTATGACTTTGGGAGCAATCAGAGCAACCACTGCGCCGTCTGCCGCTATGATAGAGCCCTTGTTGATGACACTGCCGGCTTTGCCGTTATTGAGAAATGTATATTTGCCGACCAGAAAGTCACTGTCGGCCATGTTCAGGGATGAAGCTACCAGGCCTCCAACATTCACCTGTGATCCTTCTCCAAAAACAATGCCGGAAGGATTGATGAGATATATTCTGCCGTTGGCGGATAACTGACCATAGATGAGTGAAGGATCTGAACCGGTAATTCGGTTCAAAGATATTGAACCACTGTCCGGCTGAAAATACTGCACTTTTTCATCTTTGCCGATGCTGTATTCCTGCCAGTTAATGATGGACTTTTTAGTTGTCTGCTTAATGTAAGTGGTCTTTGTGTTGAACTGGGAAATGTCTGATGAACCAGCCACAACTTTTCCATCCTTTGGCAATGCCCATATTGTGTTTGCCCCAAGCATAAGTACAGCGGCTATTACTCCGAGCATAATTTTGATTTTTTGATGTTTTTTTCTGTACATAATAATCTCCTTTGTATTCTATCTATCGTTTGTTCACTTATTTCTCCACTTTAATTTTATACTAAAAAAAGATAATTTCTATGTATATGAATTTTTATACTACAATATAACCATTTATTAAAGATTTATTATAACCAAAAAAAATTGCCGCTCAAACGGCATCAAATAGGACGCTGCTTGACAAATCCTGCTCATAACTTGTATTTATTCAGCCATGAAAATCTGTCACAAATGTAAAAAAGAAATTGAAAATGACTTTTTTATCGGACGAGGGACCCAATGCCCATCCTGCGGGTCGGATTTGCATTGCTGTATGAACTGCTCTTTTTACGATGCGGGCGCTTACAACGACTGCCGCGAACCGCAGGCGGAGCGTGTCTTGGATAAAGCCCGCTCCAATTTTTGTGATTTCTTCAGATTTAAAGAAACAGGAAAATCTTCCGGCACTTCTGATACAAATCCCAAAGATAAACTGGATGCTTTATTCAAAAAGAGTTAAGCAATATTTTCTCGCATACTATTTCTGAGCGTTTATTTTATCCAGTTCAGACTTGATAATTTCAAACACTTGAACAGGTTTTATTACTTTCAGACAGACGTTGTCTCTGCATGCCGTTTTACGGTGGTTGGACGCGCTGACACAAGGCGAACAGGCAAGTCCGGCATAAATAGGCGTGGTTTTACCCAATGATCCGTAAAGGTCAGGAGTTTCCGGACCAAAAAGCACAAAAGTAGGCATTTCAGTTACAGCAGCAAAATGTGGCGGACCGGAATCATTGCTAACCATGAATTCTGAAATACCGTAAAGCATGGGAAGCTGGGCTAAAGTGACTTTCCCTGCAAAATTTACACACCTGTCATCATTAACCTGTTGCCTGAGTTTTTCAGCTTCTTCCCTTTCACTGGGATCACCGGTAATTAAAACAATAGCTTTGGCGCAATTCCCCAGTATCATTTTTATCAATTGTACATAATTCTCCTGTGGCCAACACCTTTGGACAAGCATTTCACTGGCGTTAGGATTGATTAAAACAATCTTATGCTTTTCCGGATCGACTTTTTGAAAACATCCATTAACTATATCAATAATCGTTTTTTTCTCAGCAGAAGAGAATTTAACCTTGGCTATGCTGATTTCTTCATCCCTGATTATTGATTTGGAATAAGGAATTTCTTTTTGTTGTGAAAGCAGCGCGTTTACTAAAGCTATAAAATTTTTCGCTATGTGCAGATGAGGATTATAGGCTACTTTATGTGATAAAAAATTACCCCGATATAAACCTTCATTAAAATAGGCATGAAAGCCAATTCTGTAAAAAGCGCCACTGAAACCTGTGAGTAAAGCGGTAAAACGGGAAAAAAGCTCCAAATCAATCACAGCGTCAATTCTCTTTCTTCTGGTCCACCAAAGAAATTTAAAAGTATCCAGAACAAAGGAAAGAGAATCGTTTTCACGAATTGTGTATATGTTTTCCGGTGGAACAGTACCCAACAAATCCAGGCTGGGTTTGTTTTTCTTGAAAATCGCGAAGTGAAGGTCGGCGCCTGTTTCCTTTTGCAGTTTTCTCATCGCCGGATCAACCAAAATGGCACTACCCATTTCCGACAATTCGATAAAAAGAACATTTTGGGGAGGAGTTTTTTTCTGACCGATAAATAATTTCAGAATTTTGTGCAAAACAGATCCGAAAAAGCAAAGCGGAACGCCAACGTAATAATCTATCCGGCGCATTGTATCAACCTTCATAGACTCACCCTTCCGACCGAACCGGTAACGAAATTTGATATCAACATAAGAAAAATGATTGAAACTGTCAATAAATGAATGCTTTTCAGATTAAATATTTTTAAACACCTTAAAGCAATAAAAAACAGATTTGAAGAATTATCACTTTTAATAATGTTACATGTTTTACTTGAGAAATTACAGCAATACGTGTTATTTAAAAACCCCGCTTATGCGGGATAATTTCCAACAGCCCTCCCTTGGGCTATTGGATAATTCAGCTAAAAAACTTCAATGCGCTTTGCTTTTGAAGTTTAAGCCTCATTACGACTTACAAACTTTAATGCGCCTATAGTGACCCTATAGTAACCTTTAGGTTGTTTAGTTTATACGCTTTTAAAGTTTGAGTCTCATTAAAGCAGATGATTAAATGAATAAGATTATTGACCGATATATTTTCAAAGAAATCGCATCCTCTTTCATCATTATTATATTTGTTCTTACCTTCGTTCTGCTGATGGGGAAAATGCTGCAAATCATGGATTTGTTTGTTAATAAAGGTGTCAGCTTTTCTTCCATAGTAAAAATTATCATTTACCTGATGCCCTACTTCTTGCTTTTTACCATTCCTATAACCCTTCTGATATCCACGCTGATTGCCATGGGCAGGCTGTCTTCCGACAATGAAATAACGGCGTTTAAAACATCCGGTATTAGTTTATTGCAGCTGTATTATCCTGTAGCCATCGCTTCCTTTATAGCTTTTATATTTACCATAATTATGAGTTACTTTATCGTGCCCAAAACCAATTTCGAAACCAGGCGCCTTCTCTTCAATATCGTGCAGGAGAACGCCAACGTCGGAATAAAAGAAAAAATCTTTAATGATGATTTTAGGGACTTTCTTATTTACGCAGATAAGATTCCTGTCCATAAAAAATACATGGAAGGTGTTGTTGTCTCCGATAAACGTGTACTTGGGGAACAAAATACCATTTTTGCCAAAAAAGCTTTTCTTGTTTCCGACCCTGAATCAATGATAGTAAAATTGAAAATGGAGGACGGCTCAATTCATACGGTAAGTTCGAACTTAAAGAATTACCGTAAAATTGATTTTAAGAGCTACGATATTAATCTTGATTTATCCGCAGCCCTGGCCCATTTTGACAAATCCGCAAAAGATATGACCATGAACGAGCTTCTGGAAAAAGCGAAAAAAATCGGCCTGAGGCAAAAAGATATCAGAGAATTATACATAGAGGTACATAAAAAATTTGCCATACCGGTAGCCTGCATCCTTTTTGGCCTTCTTGGCCTACCGCTGGGAATAAAAAGCCACCGTGCCGTAAAATCCAGAGGGTTTTCCGTTGGTCTTTTGATTGTTTGTTTTTATTACATACTCCGGATGGGTGGAGAAGCCTTTGCCGAAACAGGATATATTCCTGTTACAGTTGGGGTTTGGACACCAAATATTTTATTTGCCCTTATTGGAATTTGCCTTTTTTACATCACTTACAAAGAGATTCCTGTTTTTCAAAAGTTAAATGCTATTTTTAAAAAAGGACAAACTAAAAAACAGAAAAATATGAGGGGAATATAGATTGAAACTTTTAGATAAATACATTCTTAAAGAATTTTGCAGATTTTTTGTAATTACCTTCCTGGCTTTGATCGCTTTGTTCCTAATTGTTGATTTTTTTGAAAGAATCAGAATGTTTTTAAGTAACAACGCCTCTATCTATCTAATGGCATCATATTTTCTTTTTTCAATTCCTATGATCATCTCCTATGTATTTCCGCCTGCTGTCCTTCTTTCCACCTTGATGACATTCGGCTCTCTTTCAAAATACAACGAAATAACTGCTATGAAAGCCAACGGAGTCAACATCTACAGAATCACTTTACCGATATTAATCTTAGCTTCTATTGCGGCCGTTCTTTACTTTTATTTCAGTGAACTGATAACACCCGTATCAATTCAAAAAACAACTCATATAAAAAACGTAGAAGTGAAGAAGCAAAAAACACCGGGATTTTTTAAACAAAATGAGATCTGGTATTACAGCGACAATGCCATCTATAACTTCAAAATGTTTGACATCGACAAGAATATTCTGCGAGGTGTGACGATTAACTATCTAAATCCGGATTTTTCACTGTTAAGTCGCATTGACGCCAAGAGCGCCGAATGGAAAAGCAACAAATGGGTTTTTTACAATCTTCTTACCACTCATTTCGATGAAAAAAATAATCCTGTCTTGGAATGGTCAAAAGAAAATATTATCAATATTCCTGAAAAACCGGATGATTTTAAAGTGATGCAAAAAGACGTTGAAAAGATGGGATATTTCGATCTTAGAAAATATATAAAAAAAATACAGGCGGAAAGGTATGATGCAAAAAAATACATCGTTGATTTATACGGAAAAATTGCCTTTCCTTTTGTTATTTTGATCATGGTTTTGATTGCCGTGCCCTTTTCCCTCCGCTCGGAGAGAAAGGGCGGAGTAATGCACAGCATAGGCATTGGCATTTTTATAGGATTTTCATACTGGATAGTTCATGCTTTCAGTATGACTTTGGGGAAATCTGAAATGTTGCCGGCACTTGTTGCCGCCTGGACAGCTAATATGATTTTCAGTGCCATTGCAGCTTTTTTCTTATATAGGGTCAACACCTAAATTAAACAGCAAAATTTCTCTAATAGAAAAAGACATTACAAAAAAATGAACAACCCCGCCGCAAGCAGCGGGGTATCCAAAGGAACTACGCCCCAAGGGGCGTGGAATTAGACCCACAATTATCCCACTCGGCCTATAGTGACCCCATGGTGCCCTTCAGGGTATTTAGGTTATTCGCCTCGGGGATAATTCCCAATCCCGATAAATCGAGGAT
>JAFGLS010000036.1 GCA_016927935.1 Syntrophaceae bacterium | reverse complement strand
TCCGGAAGGAAGCAGCGGCAGCAATGTCCAACATGTGTTGCGGTAAACCCGGTCACCAAAATATATATTCGTAATAACGTTAGAGGTTCAGTTGGAATATCTTGTATTAGCCCGAAAATTTAGGCCGCAAACCTTTGAAGAGGTTGCCGGTCAGGAGCATATTGTCAAAACTCTGCGTAATGCCATAGGCCAGGGCCGTGTGGCACACGCTTATCTTTTCAGCGGCCCGCGTGGAGTTGGGAAAACTTCCGTTGCCAGAGTTCTATCCAAGGCGCTCAATTGTGAAAAGGGGCCGACAGCCACTCCCTGTAATAACTGCTCCAATTGCCGCGAAATAACAAATGGTTCTTCTATGGATGTGCAGGAAATAGATGGTGCTTCAAACAATGGGGTAGAAGAAGTCAGGGTCTTGCGAGAAAACGTCAAGTTCGCACCGGCAGCCTCGCGTTATAAAATTTACATTATTGATGAAGTGCACATGTTGAGTAATTCAGCATTTAATGCGCTTCTGAAAACGCTGGAGGAGCCTCCGGCACATGTTATTTTTATTTTTGCTACGACCGAAAGCCATAAAATCCCCGCCACCATTCTTTCGCGCTGCCAGTGCTACGATTTTCACCGGATACCGCTGAAAGAAATCATTGCGAACCTGAATCTTGTCGCTTCCATGGAAGGAATTAAAATAAGTCCTATCGCTATTTCCTGGATTGCCGAGGCCGGCGACGGCAGTATGCGCGACGCGCAAAGTATTTTTGATCAGGTTATTTCTTATTCTGGAATGGATATCAAAGATACTGATGTAGAGGAAATCCTGGGGCTTGCCGCCCGAAAATATCTTTTCAGTATTTCCGGGGCAATTATAAAGCAGGATGCCGGAGCGTGTCTGTCTATTATGGAAGAAGCGTATTTGGCGGGCCTCGACATGAAGTATTTTTATCAAATGCTACTCAAACATTTCAGAAATCTGCTGCTGGTTAAAATTGCCGCTGACAATAGTTCTTCCTTTGATATCGCTACGGAACAAATTGAAAAACTGAAAAATCAGGTTAAGGAAATATCGCGCGAAACACTTCAGCGCTATCTGGAGATTCTAATAGCGGAGGAAGGAAATTTCCGCCGCAGTCAGGAACCGCGCATGAAACTCGAAACCATAATTGTCAAGATGGCTTATCTGGCGCCGATAGTACCGCTGGGTGAAATTATTTCGACAATTGAAAACATAGAAAAAAGATTACAAACCGGTCAACCGGGAGGCTTTCAGAATACAGTACCGCGATTGTCATCATGTGAAAGCACTAATGAAGCAATGTCAAAATCCAGCACGGAAAATAATCTTTTTGCTGATTCCAAAGAAAATAGTAATTCACAGGCGAACAATGTAGAGGATTTAAAGACTTTAAGCAATAATTTGAAAAACTTTGTAAAAAAAGAAAGCGCTCCTCTTGGAAGTAAAATTGATTCTGCTGAGATTTTGAGCTACGAGGATGATACTCTGACAATGGGCTTCTCTTCAGGCTTTCTTTTTTTGGAAGATTTAAAAACAAAACAGAAAGAAAAATTGGAACAAATTGCCGGAAAATTTTTTCAGAGAAGTGTGGCGGTGAAAATTGAGACGTTAAAGGCGGAAAACAGCGCAGCAAAGGGGAATAAAGCGAATAGTAAAGCCAATATTGTTAACGACATAAAAAAGGAAGCTATGAAACAGCCACTTTTACAGAAAATAATGGACGAACTTTCCGATGCCCGAGTAGTGGAAATTAAGGTTCAAGCAGATAAGGCGAATTCATAGAAAGCAATAGCAAGAAGGTTCATCAAAAAATAGGAGGAAAAACAGTGCAGAATTTTAACACCATTATGAAGCAGGCAAAAAAGATGCAGGAACGCATGGGCCAACTACAAAAAGAACTGGAGACAAAAACCGTCGAAGCACAGGCTGGGGGCGGCATGGTGCGTGTTGTGGTAAACGGTAAGTTTGAAATTGTTTCGTTGAAAATCGAAAAGGAAGTGGTCAATCCCGAAGATATAGAAATGCTGCAGGATTTGATTGCCGCCGCGGTTAACGAGGGAATCCGCAAGTCGCAAGAGATGGCTGCTTCGGAAATGGCAAAAATTACCGGAGGATTAAATATCCCCGGTCTGTAATAAGGTGGATTAATGAAAGCATATGCTCAACCCATAAAAAAACTTATTGCCGAACTGGGCAAGCTTCCCGGTATTGGCGAAAAAACAGCCGCAAGGCTGGCCAATTATATTTTGCGTTCCACGGAAGATGATGTAAAGAAACTCGCGGAAAGTATCATTGAAGTCAAAAGAAAAATTAAACTCTGCCGTACTTGCCTGAACCTGACGGAAGAAGACACCTGTTCAATTTGCCGTGATCACTCCAGGGATAAGGAAATAATTTGCGTTGTGGAAGATCCTGACGCGCTGGCGGCTATTGAAGAGTCCGGCGGCTATAGGGGAACTTATCATGTTTTGCATGGAGCACTGGCGCCTCTGGATGGAATAGGACCCGATAATCTGCGATTGGGCGAGCTTGTTCAGCGGATTAACAAAGGCAATGTCAAAGAAATAATTATAGCAACAAATACCAATGTTCAGGGCGAGTCCACGGCGCTTCTTTTAACTAAGGTGCTCAAAGAGAAGAAAATAAAGTTGACGCGCATTGCCATGGGTATGCCGATGGGCGGAGATTTGAAATATATTGATAAGATGACGATATCAAAGTCGTTGGAATTCCGGCGCGGTATATAGTATGCTCTGGCATGCATTGAGCTACATATTTTGACGAGTCATCAAATAAAGTCATACCGGCGTAGGAGACTGTGTCACAATAGCAAAGACTGTCATTCCGAATCCCGATGAATCGGGATGAGGAATCTTAAAACACTGAATTTATTGAGATCAAGATTTCTCGCTTCGCGTCGAAATGACTCAAAAACGAAATACTACACAGTCTCGTAGGCTGGTATCCAGACATCATCTATGCGGAAAGCTGAAAAAATGTATAAAAAGACTGGATTTCGTATCAAGTACGGAATGACAAAAAACAAAGTTTTTTATGAATTCTGAAATTAAAACCAACACAAAAATTCGGCGGATTAAGGCCGGGAAAATCATCAAAGCGGTGAAGAAACTTTTCATTGAAACCAATACAACTATGGGTGAAGATGTTGTTGAGGCAATGCAGGAGGCCATTTCCCATGAGGAATCGGAAACAGGAAAACAAGTGCTGAAAAAAATAATCGAAAATGCCGGTGTTGCCCGCCGCAAGAAAATGCCTGTATGTCAGGACACCGGTTTGGCAGTTGTTTTTGAGGAGATGGGGCAGGATGTACATATCACCGACGAGCCGCTGCACGCGGCAATTGAAGAAGGCGTGCGGCAGGCCTATGTGGAAGGTAATTTGCGCAAATCCGTCTGCGATCAGTTTACCAGAGAAAATACCACAGATAACCTTCCCGCATTTAATTCTTTTTCGGGATAAAGGTTTTTATGGGACTTGCCGGAGACATTATTATTATTGTGATGGCTGCGTTGGTGGGCGGTCTGATTGCGCAGGCGCTGAAACAGCCCTTGATTATCGGCTATATATTGGCCGGGGTTGTGGTTGGTCCCTACACCGGTGGCATCACGGTTTCGGATATTGCCAATATCGAAAAGCTCGCGGAAATCGGTATTGCGCTTTTGCTCTTCGCGCTGGGACTTGAATTTTCCTTTAGGGAATTAAAGCATGTGCGCGCAATTGCCCTTTTCGGTACGCCTCTGCAAATTATTCTGACAATGTTGTACGGATTCGGTATCGGCTGGCTGTTGGGCTGGTCGTGGACTGCTTCTGTCTGGTTCGGTGCGCTGATTTCTCTGTCCAGCACGATGATTATAATAAAAACCCTGGAGAATCAGGGCATGATGGGCACGCTCTCCAGCCGCGTGATGATCGGGGTTTTGATAGTCCAGGATCTGGCGGTTGTGCCGATGCTGATTATTCTGCCGCAGTTAAGTAATATTCAAAACGGGGTCTCCATTTTGCTTATAGCGGCGGTCAAGGCGGCGATATTCCTCCTGGCCATAATTCTTATCGGGACAAAAGTTATTCCACGCCTGATGAGGCACATTGCCAATTGGAATTCGAGAGAGCTTTTTCTTATAACCACAACGGCGATAGGGCTGGGCATCGGCTACGGCACGTATGTTTTTGGACTTTCATTTGCGTTCGGCGCTTTTGTGGCCGGCATGCTGCTCAGCGAATCAGATTATGGCTATCAGGCCCTGAGTGACATTGTTCCCCTGCGGGATATATTCAGCTTGCTGTTTTTTACCTCCATTGGAATGCTTATGGATATCGATTTTCTCTTTGCCCATTGGCAAACGATAGCTGCGCTCGTCGCTCTGGTCATGCTGGGCAAGGCGCTGATTTTCGCCGTTTTGAGTCGCTCTTTCGGATATCGCAACGTGATACCGCTGGCGATGGGACTTGGGCTCTGTCAGGTCGGGGAATTTTCTTTTATTCTTGGTCGGGTCGGCATCAGCACGAAATCCATTTCCGCGGAGTTCTATTCCCTTGTGCTGGCGATGACGATAGCGACGATGCTTTTGACGCCTTTTTTGTCAGGGCTTACTACCCCTCTTTATGCTTTTGCCCGACGCTGGATAAGGCCGCTGAAACTGGAGCCTTTTCATTTTCCCCAAAGCGGATTGAAGGATCACATCGTTATCGCCGGCGGAGGACGCGTGGGCATGTATGTCGCCAATGTTTTGCAGAAAAAGGGCATGCCTTTTGTGATTATAGAATATAATTCGCGCCGTGTTCACGAAATCAAATCCTGCAGTTTTCCTATTATCTTCGGGGACGCCGGAAGAAGAATTATTCTGGAGGCGGCTGATTTGGATAAAGCAAAACTCCTGCTTATCACCACACCTGTAGCAGTTATATCTTTAGGAATTATTGCCCACGCCCAGAGAATAAAACCGGATATTCATATTATTGCCCGGGCAGAAGGACAGGAACAGATGAAAGCGCTTTATGCAAAGGGCGTTACCTATGTTGTTCAGCCGGAATTTGAAGCCAGCCTGGAAATTGTTCATCAGACACTGCTGAATCTTGGCGTTCCAGCCGAGCAGCTCGAAACACTGACGGAAGAAGCCCGTCAGGAGCTGAACAGCCCTTTGTGCAATTTGAATTAGAAGTTTATACTGTGCGTAATATTGTGCACAAACGATTATATGAATCACTTCTAAAAAGCTAAAAACTACCGGTTGATTTTTCGCAGATAGTTTTTTTTACACTGCGCTGACGCCAACTCCGCCAAAAAAATTATCGGCTCCATCGGTCCCACAACCAGTTTGCGGATGGATTTTTTCACGCCAAAATTATTGAAACCATCCTTAAGAAGAAATTTCTCCAAATTTATCACATTGTCAAAAACAAGGAGATTTTTCTATGAATTATTGGTCATATCGCTGGTCTGATGTCCCAATATGTCCCTCAAAGAGGCAATAGTTGTCCATGAAAATTTGGAACTGGAAGAATATTAAAACTGACGGTCAAAAATTTCCACTTGCAATAATCAATAATTTTCAAGGCAATGGTTATTTCTATCCTTCTGGGAGACGTAAGTGGCTTATTTCTTGAATATAATCATCAATTAGATATTAATAAAAAAATATTGACTGAAGTTTTTTTCTATATTATGAATCTCAGTCATTTTTTGTATCAAAACAAGGAGATGAGTCTAAATGATAGAAGTCAGATGGCATGGACGCGGCGGTCAGGGGGCAGTGACATCGGTGGAATTGCTGGCCGTGGCGGCAATCGCCGCCGGAAAATATGCGCAAGGTTTTCCCAGTTTCGGTCCCGAAAGAAGAGGAGCTCCCGTTGCCGCTTTTACCCGCATTGATGATAAAAAAATCAACGTCCGTTCCGGCATTTATAAACCCGATGTTGTACTGGTATTGGATTCCAGTCTGATAGGCCTTGTTAATGTTACCGAAGGTTTAAAGCCGAACGGTAAATTGATTGCCAATACTCATAAAACTCCGGAAGAAATTCGTATGGCACTCGATTATAAAGGAACATTAGCCATTGTGGATGGTACAGGCATTGCGCGCAAGGAATTAGGGGTGCCCATTGCCAATACCACGATGATCGGCGCGCTTCTTAAGGTTATCGGCATTTTGGAACTGGAAGCGATGAAGGAATCCATAGAGCACCGGTTTGGCCGACTTGCCCAAAAGAATCTCAACGCGATGAAAAGGGCTTACGACGAAATAAAAATATACAATTAAGGGGTAAATCTCAATGGCACTGAAAACATGGAAAGAGCTTCCTATCGGTTGTGTTGTTTCCGATCCGGGTAGCGCCAGTGAATATCATACGGGAAGCTGGCGGTCGCAAAGGCCTATCTGGGATAATGCAAAATGTATAAAGTGTGGTATCTGTTATATTTATTGTCCGGAGGGTTGTGTGCAGCAAGCTGAAGACGGATTTTTCAAGGCGGACATGGATTATTGTAAGGGTTGTGGCATTTGTGCGCATGAATGCTGGTCCCATGCGATATCGATGGTAGAGGAGGAATAACATGGGCAAACGCATTGGAATGGAAGTGGCAATTGCCGTCGCGGAAGCCGTTGGTCTGTGCGATATTGATATGGCCGCCGTTTATCCAATTACACCTCAGTCGCATATCGCGGAACATCTTTCCGATCTGGTGGCCAATGGTGAAATTGATGCGGAATTCGTAACGGTAGAATCCGAACATTCAGCGATGAGTGCCGTAATCGGCGCATCCGGTGCTGGTGCCCGTGCATTCACAGCGACAAGCTCTCAGGGCTTGATGCTGATGCATGAGCTTCTGCCGATCGCTTCGGCGATGCGTTTGCCAATATGCATGGCCATTGCCAACCGCGCTGTTTCCGGTCCTTTAAATATTTTAAACGATCACACCGATATCATGCCGCAGCGGGATTCGGGCTGGATTTGTCTTTTTGTGGAAAACGGCCAGGAGGCGATTGATTTGGCGATTCAAGCTTTCAAAATTGCCGAGCACAAGGATGTCATGTTGCCTGTCTGCGTCAGTATCGATGGTTTTCAGTTAACGCACATGGTGGAGCCTCTGGAAATGCCATCTAAAGAAGAAGTTGATAAATTCCTGCCGACGTTTGTGCCTCATGCAACTTTACATCCTGCGAAACCGGTAACCATGGGTGCTTTTGCCATGTCTGATTATTTTGCAGAAATAATGAAAGCCAAGAATGAAGCTCTGAAAAACTCCAAAAAAGTCATTTTGGAAGTCTGGGATGAATGGTCGAAATTATTCGGCCGTTCCTATAAGCCGGTGGAAACATACAAGTCTGATGACGCGGAAATTATCATGCTGACAATGGGCTCAATGAGTGAAACAGCACAGATGGCCATTGACGAATTGCGTGCCAAAAGTATTAAGGCTGGTTTGGTAAAGTTGAGATTATGGCGTCCCTTCCCGCTTGAGGAAATAAAAGCTGCTTTGAAAAATGCGAAAAAGCTGATTGTGACCGATCGTGCTATATCGTTCGGTGGTCCAGGCGGTCCCGTTTTTGCGGAAATAAAATCCGCTATGTATGCTGAAGCTCAGCGTCCTTTTATTTACGATTATATTTACGGTTTGGGTGGACGCGATGTTCCTGTCAACGAGTTTGTCGGTATGTTTGAAAAAGTTCTGGCGGATACAGCCAATAAGCAAGCAGATACCTATGAATTTTGGGGAGTGAGAGAATAATGAATATTGTAGAAAATTTTGATTTATTTGCTCCGCGTCTTGTCAACAGAAAAGAATTATTGTCGTCCGGTCACCGTGCCTGTTCCGGCTGCGGCGAAGTTTTGGCCGTGAGATTAATGTGCAAAGCGCTTGGCGAAAATACGGTAATTGCCGCGGCTACCGGCTGTATGGAAATCATCTCCAGTATGTTTCCCACAACGGCCTGGCGCGTGCCCTGGATCCACGTTGCTTTTGAAAATACGGCAGCTGTAGCTTCTGGAATAGAAGCAGGTCTCAAAGTGCTGCGCAGAAAAGGCAAAATTGACGATCGTTACGTCAAGGTCGTAGGTATGGCCGGTGACGGTGGAACGATGGATATCGGCATGCAGGCGCTATCCGGTGCGATGGAGCGCGGCCATGACATGATTTTTGTCTGCTTCGATAATGAAGCCTACATGAATACGGGCATTCAGCGCTCCAGTGGAACGCCGATGGGTGCTTCTACTACAACCGCTCCCGCAGGCAAAGTCAGTTCCGGACAAAAAACGTGGAAAAAAAACATGGCTGAAATTATGGTCGCTCACGGCATACCCTATGTGGCTACCGTTTGTCCCAGCTATCCGCTGGATTTTGTCCGTAAGATTGAAAAGGCCAAGAGCATCAAGGGACCTTCTTATATCCATTGTTTCTCCATGTGTCCTACCGGCTGGCGTTCTCCTTCACATACGGCTATATCCATCGGTCGTCTTGCTGTGGAAACAGGTGTATTTCCTTTGTTTGAAGTGGAGTCCGGTTGTTACCGCATTTCTCCGGATATGCCCAGGAAACTCCGTCCTATAAGAGATTACTTTAAATCACAGGGTCGTTTCCGCCATTTGAAAGATGATGAAATAGATAAAATCCAGGAGCGTGTAATTTTAGAATATAAAAAACTGATGGAAAAAGTTAAATATTTAAAAACAGGAAATTAAGATGTGGTTTTCTGAGAAGAATACTGAGGTGAAAAAGCATGACGAAAGCAAGCAACATTGCAACGACTACAAGACAAATAATAAAGAAACACGGCCGCGATAAAAGTGAATTGATTGCCGTGTTGCAGGATGTTCAGGATACCTTCAATTATCTCCCCAAAAAAGCGCTTGATACAACCGCTAAAGCGTTGGATATTCCCGCTAGTCGTATTTACGAAGTGGCAACATTTTACAACTCATTCAGCTTGCGGCCGCGCGGGAAGCATCTCATTGAAGTTTGTGCCGGAACCGCCTGCCATGTGCAGGGAGCGTTGAATTTAATGGATAGACTCAAAAGAGACTTAGGCGTTGAGTGCGGTGAAACAACAGCAGACAAAGAATTCACCCTGGAAGAGGTAAGATGTCTGGGGTGCTGTTCTCTGGCGCCGGTTGTGCGGATTGACGGTAATATCCATCCGTATCTCACACAGGATGAGATTCCCAAGATATTGAGAAATTACAGAAAACAGGGGTGAGAAAGTGAAGAAATTCAGTTCGATTGAAGATTTGAAAAAAGCGGGAGAAAAAGGCGCGAAATCTCTTTTCCCATCCGATGTCAAAATAGTTGTGGGTATGGCAACCAGCGGTATCGCTTCCGGTGCGGACAAGGTTTATGAGGCCTTAAGTGTTGAAATCAGCAAGCGCCAGCTTCCTTATATCCTTTCCAAAACCGGTTCGATGGGCATGGATTTCATTGAACCGTTGGTTGATGTAATCGAAAAAGGCAAACCACGCGTGTCTTACGGTAAAATGACTCCGAAAAAAGTTCCGCAACTTATTGAGCAAATTGTCAATGGCAATGTTGACCACATCAAGCCCATCTATCGTACGGATGAGGAAAATACCATCATAACGCAGCAAAAAACACCCTATCTTAAAGGGCTCCTTCCCGGTTATTTGCAGGATATTCCCCCCATGGGTGAAATTCCTTTTTATAAAAAGCAAATAAAGATTGCGACCAGAAATTGCGGTGTTATTGATCCGGAAAATATAGAAGAATATATTGCCCGCGGCGGTTATTTAAGCCTTCAGAAAGTGCTGACAACCATGTCTGCGGATGAGATTATTAATGATATTATTCAGTCGGGTTTGCGTGGACGCGGTGGTGGTGGATTTCCCACCGGCGTGAAGTGGCAAAGTTGCCGTAAAGCGCACGGCGATATCAAATATGTCATCTGCAACGGTGATGAAGGTGATCCGGGAGCCTACATGGACAGAAGCATCATGGAAGGCGATCCGCACAGCGTTATCGAAGGCATGATTATCGGCGCTTATGCCATCGGCGCGCATGAAGGGTTCATTTATGTGCGCAACGAATATCCGCTGGCCGTTGCCAATTTGGCCAGGGCGGTTGAAGAAGCCCGCTATCATGGTCTTCTGGGTGAAAATATATTAGGGACAAGCTTCAATTTTGACATTAAAATCAGCAAGGGCGCGGGCGCTTTTGTTTGCGGTGAGTCAACAGCGCTGATGGCTTCTCTGGAAGGAAAAGCGGGAGAGCCGCGGGCCAAGTATATTCACACCGTGGAACACGGTCTCTGGGACCGTCCCTCCAATTTGAATAACGTGGAGACATGGGCGAATGTGCCGGTGATTATTGCCCGCGGCAGCAAGTGGTTTTCCTCTATAGGTGTGCCAAAAAATTCCGGTACAAAGGTATTTTCACTGGTCGGCAAAGTTAATCATATAGGTTTGGTTGAAGTACCGATGGGCATTCCATTGAAGGATATTGTTTATGATATCGGCGGCGGCATTCCCGGTGGAAAAAAATTCAAGGCCGTGCAAACGGGCGGACCTTCCGGCGGCTGTATTCCCGCTTCGATGATGGATTTGCCCGTTGACTTTGACTCGCTTTGGGAAGCAGGTTCCATGATGGGTTCCGGCGGTATGATTGTCATGGATGAAAAGACCTGCATGGTTGATCTGGCAAGTTATTTCATTGATTTTCTGGTTTTTGAATCCTGTGGCAAATGCGTACCTTGTCGTGAAGGAATTCGTAGGATGAGCGAAATTCTGAAAGATATTTGTTCCGGAAAAGGCAAGGTCGGTGACGTGGAGCTTTTGGAAAAAATGGCCCAGGCGATTGCCGACGGGTCGCTATGCGCGCTGGGCAGCAGCGCTCCGAATCCGGTTCTTAGCACCATCAAATATTTTAGGGAAGAGTATGAAGCACATATTTTAGATAACCGCTGTCCGGCGGGGGTATGCAAAGCTCTCATTACCTACAGCATTGATCCCAAAAAGTGTACCGGCTGTGGCTTGTGCGTTAAGGTTTGTCCCACACAGGCGATAAGCGGCGAAAAGAAGAAGGTTCATAAAATTAACAATGACAAGTGCACACGTTGCGGCGCGTGTATGGAAAGCTGCAAATTTGAAGCAATCAACGTAAAGTAGAGGTAGGGTGAATCATGGTTAATCTGACTATTGACGGAAAAAATATATCGGTCCCCAAAGGAACTATGCTTTTGGAAGCGGCCCGCTCTGCAGGCATCTCGATTCCCTCTCTGTGCGCACATGAGGCTGTTTCACGTTCCGGCGCCTGCCGGCTTTGCGTGGTGGAAATTAAAAAAGGAAACAGAACAAAAATTGTTACCTCTTGTCTCTATGGTGTGGAAGATGGCCTAGTTGTTGATACAAAAAGCGAACGGGTACTGAATGTCCGCCGTCTAGTGATGGAATTGCTGCTGGCGCGCTGTCCCGAATCAGAAGTTATGCAGAAATTGGCTAAAGAACTTGGCGTGGAGCCGCAGGCGCGGTTTATCGCCGATTCGGATAAGGGCAAATGTATTTTATGCCGTTCTTGTGTGCGTGTTTGTGAAGAAATTGTCGGCGTAAGCGCCATTGGTTTTTTTGCCCGCGGTTCGCATAAAACCGTCGGTACTCCGTATAATGAAAAATCGGATGCCTGCATCGGCTGCGGCGCCTGTGCCTATGTTTGCCCCACCGGTCATATTGAAATGACCTCAACCGGTGACAAGCGAAAAATTTGGGGTCGCACCTTCAAGATGCAGGCATGCACGAAATGCGGCAAGTTTTTTGCGCCGGTTGATCAATTGAAATTCATCAGCAAGAAAACAGGGGTTCCCCTGAGCGAACTGACTGTTTGCACGGAATGCAGATAGTTTGATCCGCTTTTAAATGAAAAAGCACATCTTAAAGATTCTTCAAAGTCATTGTTAAGAGAGCCAAAAATTTATTTTTTGGTATGGGAGGCTTTTTCTGCTTTTTAAAGAAAATAACTAAAAGCGGTAAACGGTTTTAATCTGGAAGAAATGTCCTCTGGTTGAATTCTCTGTATACAAATCGCAGAAATAAGTAAACGTGACACTGAGCCAGGAAAAACGATAATAGACATCGGCGCCCACAGAAAGCGTTTCTCTGGTACTGTCATCAATCACTATAGAGTTTTGTTCTTTATCTTTGCTGAGCATCCAGTTGATTGACGGCCCCAGTTTGAATTTATCGGTTAGATTGTAACCCAAAAGGCACTGCAGGTACAATTCATTTCCGGGAAGAACATCTGTAGCTTCATTTTTTAATCGGAAAAAATATTTGGCGGCGGCATCAACGCTGAAATTACCCAATGTTTTGTGAAGGAAAATCATAAGCTTGATATCAAACTGGTTCGAACCGATATTGGCGGTTTTGGAAGAGCCGTATTCGCCTGTGGGGTATTCCAAAAATATCATCGGCAGTGTAAATAGAAGTGTAGGTAAGGAAATAAGAGACTTCCTTTGCCCGTGCACCGTCATAAAAGTTAACTGCCGAGGCTGCCTTAGGCATTATAGTCAGCAGAGATAATAAAATGTAAATTGAGCAAAATAAATTATTAGTTTTGGACACATTCAAACCTTACGGATGTATTTGGAGTGGCGCTGATACAGTAATTTTGTTCAGATGCAAAGTGGAAATTATAAGGTATCTGCTATATATTTTTAACGGTTTAATTTTCTGTTTAATTTTCTTGACAGGTATAAGTCGTCTTCATATAATTGATACAGCCTTGCTATTAAAACAGCGTAAATCACGGATACCTATGGTATCCTCCGCGGTGCGGGATCGTTCGACTTACAAATTTCAATGCACCTATAGTGACCTTTAGGTTATTCGTTTTTGAAATTTGAGTCTCACGATAAAATTAAGGCCATACAGATAAAAAAGGTAAAGTTTATGTGGAAGAATAAAGTAGTTTCTCCCAATGAAGTTCTATCCCAAATAGAACCGGGAATGACCATTTTTCTCGGTACGGGAATGGCGGAACCGCGGACAATGGTTAAACATCTTATGGCTTCGGAAGAGACCAACCTGCAGGATTTGGAATTAATTCAATTGGTGAGTCTCGGTGATACGATACCCATTGATGAAAGGTATTCGCGGAAATTCCGGTTGAAGACGTTTTTTTCCGGCTGGATAGCTTCTGAAGCCATCAGCGCGGGCAGGGTGGATTTGATTCCCAGCAGGTTTTCCAAGATACCCTCGCTGTTCAAATCGGGCGCCATCCATATTGATGCCACCTTCATCCAGATTTCACCGCCGGATGAAAACGGTTACGCCTGTCTGGTCGGAGTGGATGTGGAAAGACAGGCCATGAAAGCCGCTCATCTTGTTGTCGGTGAGATTAATGAACACGCTCCCCATATCATGGGTGATACGCTGGTTCACATGGATGAATTCAACTATTTTGTCGAATCAACGGAGACTCCGCTATATATTCCCCGTTGGCCGGTGGACGATGTTTTTCTGAAGATTGCCGCCAATATTGCCTCGGTAATTGAAGATGGAAGCTGTATATCCTACGGCATAGGACCTCTCTACGAAGCTCTGGCTATACAATTGGCCACAAAAAAGAACTTAGGCATTCATTCGCCTTTTTTCACCGATGCCCTGATGGACCTAGTAAAAAGCGGCGCCGTGACTAACCGGAATAAGGGGGTTTTTCGCGGCAAATGCTCCGCGTCTTACCTGCTGGGTACTGAAAAATTGATGCAGTGGCTTAATCGCAATCCGCTTGTCGATTTTCAGCCGGAAGATGTAATTACCGACCCGAAGGTAATTGGCAGCAACAACCGGATGGTGGCCATAATTCCGGCAAGAAAAATTGACTTGACGGGGAATGTCGCTCTGCATGGCGGCAAGGGTGATCTCAACGCCGGACCGGGAAATGTTCAGGAGCTTTTTGTGGGTGCGGCTCTTTCCCAAAACGGCCGGACAATTTTTGGCCTCCCCAGCCGCAACCTCGGGGGCAAGTCCAATATTGTTTTGTCCGTTGATAATATGCCTTTTCAATTTACCAATCGTGAATCCATGGATCTGGTGGCGACGGAATACGGTGTGGCTTATCTTCTTGGAAAAACAATGCGGGAACGTGCGCAGGAACTGATTGATATAGCTCACCCCGATGACCGGATGGAGCTGGTCAGACAAGCCAAAGAAGCAAAAATACTTTATGCCGACCAGATTTATTTTCCCGAATCAGGCTCTCTCTACCCCTCTAAATTATGCACTGCTCACGAATTTAAAGATGGCCTGAAGGTTTCTTTCCGGCCAATCAAACCGTCCGATGAAGAAAAAATGCGCGATCTGTTCTATCGCTTTTCGGATCAGGCCGTTTATTCCCGGTATTTCACTTCCATAAAAACGATGCCGCATAAAAAAATGCAGGAATATGTCAACGTGAATTACCGTTTGGTGATGTCTATCGTGGGTGTTGTCGATGTTTTCGGTACCGAAAAAATTATTGCCGAGGCACGGTATGCCCGGCCGAAACAGGATTCGTTTGCCGACGTTGCTTTTGTCGTGGACGAAAATTATCAGAATATGGGCATCGCTTCGTATCTTTTGGAATTATTGATTCGCATAGCCCGCGAAGAGGGCATTCAGGGATTTACAGCGAATGTTCTGGCGTCTAATAAATCCATGCTGAAGGTTTTTGAAAAAGCGCCGTTTCCCGTGAACACTGTTCTAACGCAGGGCATCTATGAACTGAGAATTCCTTTTACCCCTGTGACTGATCTGAAATCTTAGAAAAGTTTTTAAACAGCTATTTGCGTTTTTTGAGGTAGTTCTCCAGACGGTTCAAACCTTCCTTGATGTTATCCAGAGAGTTGGCATAGGAAAAACGCAGGAATCCTTCTCCTCCACTGCCGAAATCAATGCCGGGTGTGACGCCGACCTTCACTTCTTCGATAATGCGAAAAGCCTCCTTATAAGAATCCATGCAAAATCGTCGCGCGTCGGCAAACACATAAAAAGCGCCGGTCGGCTCTATATGAATGACAAATCCCATATCCTTCAGCCGTGTCAGAATATACTTGCGGCGTTGATTATAAACTTTTATCATTTTGGCCACGTCTCTTTCTGCTTTGGTCAAGGCGGCAATGCCCGCCCATTGAATGAAGCCGCTCGCCGAAATCATGAAATTCTGATGAATTTTTTGCATGACTTTTGAGAATTGTCTGGGAAAGATGCAGTAACCCAGACGCCAGCCGGTCATCGCGTATAATTTGGAGAAACCGTTGATGACAAAAGCCTTGTCCGTGAATTCCAGAATAGAGTGGGCATGGTCTTTATAGACCAGACCGTGATAGATTTCATCCGAGATAATATACTGCTTGTCGAATTGCGCGATGTTCTGCAATTGCTCCGTGGTCATCACAATGCCGGTCGGATTGGAAGGAGAGTTAATCAAAATGGCCTTTGTCCGGAACGAGAGTTTCTTTTTGATGTCCTTCGGGCGGTATTGAAAACCATCCTCAGGATATGTTTTCACTTCCTTAACTTTTCCGCCGGCTGCAATAATAAAATTCTGGTAACAGGGATAGCGGGGATTGGAAAGGATTACCTCATCGCCTGAATCCAGTATTGCCAGCATAGCGAAAAGCAATGCGGGGGACGTGCCGGTGGAAACCATGACCTGGTCCGGCACAATATTCACCTTGTATTCTTTTGAATAAAAATCGCAGATGGCCTGTCTGAGTTCCAAAAGCCCCAGCGCATGAGTGTAGCGGGTTTTGTTCTTAAGAAGAGCTTCATTTGCTGCTTTCGTGATAACTTTCGGTGTGGGGAAATCAGGTTCGCCGACTTCCATGTGGATGACATTTTCACCTTT
>JAFGLS010000035.1 GCA_016927935.1 Syntrophaceae bacterium | reverse complement strand
GCCGCCTCTTTTGCCAGCTCTCTCTTCTCATCCCTTTTCCCTGCCATCGTATTCACCCCTTTTTCTTACATGTGCGGCTTCTATTCAGCCACCAAGACACAAAGTCACCAAGATGATATTATAATTTTCAATACTGGATTTGATAACCGGCACATTGCAATTGCATTTTCCCTTGCTGATAAAAAAATAACTCATATTCCCTCTTTGTGTCTTGGTGGCTGAGTAGAGCACCAGAAGAAAGTCAAGCAAAAAAGCTGCCCATTTTTAGGCAAAACTACCCCCTTACGGCCAACGCCGTTTTTTAAAATTTGAATATACCGGGCTTAGCAGTTGCACTTTTAGATATTCACATTTCGGCATAACAGGTGAAAAACACCGTCCATAATGTCCGACTTTGGCAAACTGGTATAACAAGATCTCTGGGATTTTCCAGGATCAGAGCACCTTGGAGCCATAATTAGTAGTTCGGACGGACAGGGTAACATTCTACTCAAAGCCGTCAAGAAGCCCATCCTTTTTACTGTGGACCCTTGCGAAAGTTACAAAAAGCCATCCTGTCCGCCGAAACTGAGAACCCCTTTGAGTGCGAAGGTCAAACCCAGTGTTGCTTAGTCTTAAAGTTTAAGCTTTATTTCATATAGCTCCTGTACCATATTTCGCCAACGGCCCAAAGGGTTATCGTTTGTGAAGGCGGTTTCTAATGCGCCGAGTTTAGCCCATTTATCCCGAAGGGAGGGCCAGATCATTAGAAAATAACCGGCTCGTTCTTCCGGATTAATTCCCTTACTGCGGAGGCGTTTAGGTATATAAATTTGTGAATTGCGCATCAAACACATAGCAGTGCGAATATAGCGACGGCCGATACCAAAGTCTGCATGTTGAGCATTTGCATCTCTTCTTTTGTAGTCGGCCATTAAATCTTCCGGGCCATGTAAGCCAATATGGTGAGCCGACTGCACAACATAATTTTTCAGGATACGATTACAGCGTTTTGATACTTTACCGGTACGGGTTTGGCCTTCAGGACCACCGGTTTGTTTGACCCGTGGAATAATACCTGAATATGATACTACATTGGCCACAGGCTTTTGTTTAGTTGGATCCCCGATCTCAGCGGTTGCTCCAGCTGCCAGGACGATGCCAATACCACGTAAAGTTGTCAGAAATGCACCCTGGGTTTGTGCCAGCCATAGGGCCATCTCCTTTTCCAGTTGCGCAATACTGTCCTGGAGACACTTAAAGTGTTTAATATGCTGAGCTAATGAAACCTGGAGGGCGCTGAGATACTCAGTTGGTGTATTGAGTACATGAGCAGCATAAAGCTGAAGTTTATCAGCACCAACCTCAGGCTTTACCGTACCGTATTTGCGCAAGGTTTCAATAAGGTTCCGTCGTTTTCGACGACGGATCTGGGCTGGGCTGAATCGATCTGCCATAAGGGAGAGTGAACTATTTGAAAATGGCGAGATCCCAGTATTTTTTTCATCCAGAAAGCCAGGGAAGATTTGATCAACAACTGTATAAATTCGATTTTTTTCCTCTGTTGACATATCAACGAGTTTCTTTCTGTGACGAGTTAAACCCCGGAGGTTGCGATAGATGCCGGTTTGGGCAGGAGAACAGGTTGCCCTTCTATTAAGCAGCATGGAAGCAATGCCCATTAAATCCAGAGCATCAGTACTGGCTTGAGCATTGGCCCGTTGTTTTTTGGCATCATGAGCGTTGACTCCCGCAACTATCCATCCCCCGGAACGTAAAGTGTTTATAAAATTCTCAGCATAGGAGCCAACATCTTCTCCCCCAAAGAAGGCATATTTTGGGTCAATTCCACGATGGCGGCAAGAACTGAGAACTTGCTGGGTCAGATACTCAATGCCTTTGGGGGAATTTTTTATAGGGAATGGTTTTCGTAAAATATTTCCATGACCGTTACAGAACATAACGACATGCTCCTTCTTGGCATAATCGATTGGTATGCACATGACTTTTGCGTTGTTACCGGCTTGTTCAAATATGGTGTTCAATTCTTGACTTTGATAGGGAAAAATGGTTCTCTTTGTCATAGTGAAGCTCCTCCTTTTTTTGCAGCTGCTTCATTGCAGACTGCTATTAAATTATGCCACCGGGGTAACCCGGATGGCTCATAATAAGGGGGAGTTTCACATAATGTAAGAAAAACTAATCAAATATGCACAGCTACAACCAAAATATCTAATGATGCCCCAAGTTATAGAGTTGGGGAGGCACCGCGAGCTCACCCTAAAGGGCTCGCTCACCTCCCCAACATCTATAACTTGGAAAGGTACCAGATTACAATGTATTGTTATCATTATCATCACCATCTTCTGTATTGCCGGGCTGAAACCAGTTCAGAGTAATGCGGTGGAGAAAGGCAAACCTATTATAGTCGGCGCTCCTGTTCCACGGGCCAGCGCATACGGGCAGAACGGTGAGAGAGGAATGATCCTTGCCGCAGAAGAGATCAATGCAGCAGGCGGGATCAACGTCGGGGGGGTCATGCGTCCCATCAAGCTGGAGATCATTGACGACCGCGATGAGGAACCGGGTGTTCCGACCAATGAGGTCCTCCTGGCTATAGAAAAGCTGATCCTTCAAAAAAAGGCCG
>JAFGLS010000034.1 GCA_016927935.1 Syntrophaceae bacterium | reverse complement strand
TGATTAATAATATGCATTAATGAAGCCATGCTCAAAAACGGCAGCAACCAGATAATACGATTTCCATAACGATGATCCGGTTCAGATAGGCATCCCGTGAGCAATGCGTGAAGAAGATAAACGACGCCAATAAATAGCAAACACAAAGCCGGAAGATATTTGGAGCGCTTGAGAAAAATCAGTAATACAATTCCGGCTATCATGAGGGAAATACCCACAACCGCCAGATGCAGATAATTCAAAACCTTCAGGTTAAGCTGTTTCTGGCTCTGCTTTGAATTTTCATAAGCTTTATATTCCGAGGAAAAATAAAATTGGAGGGGATGGTTTATGTATGTTTCATCAAGACAGGAAGGGGTGGAAGTCAAAAACCTTTTTAACTGAAGAAATGTATTTTTCGGGATTTGCTTGGCAACGTCCAAAGGATAAGACAAAACAGTTTCCCTGACGATTTTTTCCCCCTCCTTCTGATAACCGTCAAACCATCCAACTTTACGAAAGGGACTGTCTTTCGGCCAAAGAAATTTATCGGAGTTGGATGGCAATTCGTTGATATAGGCACAAAGTTTATAATTTCTTTGCGGACAAAACTCTTTAAGATATTTTACCGCCGGACCATCGGCTACAAGCCTTGCCAGAATAAAAGCATAACCGTTCTGAGAGAAGGTAAAAACACCGTAGGTTCGGTAGTTATTGGCTATGATGAGTGCAAAAGCAAGGAATACTGCCATAGATGCGCTAAACAAATGTGGTGTCGGCAAACGCTTATCATTTTTAATCATTACCCGGAAAAACCAGATTATTCCTATAATACCTATGGCTAAAGGAATGTGTGTCAGGTGGACAGTGGAGGAAAGAAGTGTCAGGAGAAAAAGGTATATTTTCTCCCCAAAACCAAGGTTTTCCCGACAGAAGATCAAAAGGAAAAGCGAGAGGATCATCACGCCTGTGAAGATATCCGGCATGATAAAACCTGTAACCCATGGCAGACTCGTGAGTAAACACAGAAGGGATATAGTTATGAAATAAAGAATGAGCGATGTTAATTTAAAGACAACCCGCAGGATAAGGCGAAGGAGGTGCGCGACAATAAGAGACTGCATAAGAACGACCGGCCATAATGAGTGAAGTTGTAAAGAAGGATAAATAAATAGGTTATAAAAGGAACTGCGGAAAGAAAGATTCTGCAATCCGATATAACCGCCGGTGTCAGGGTATATCAGGGGATAACCATTATAAAAGGCTGCCCCGGATAAAAGAATCGCCGCCGTAAAATATATACACAATGCTTTTAATATCGTAAGGTTTCTACCCATTACATTCCATTTTTATCAAAGCCAGCAACTTAATTACTTATAAAATTAAGATTGAAAAAATTTTACCCCTACTTCATTAAAAACCAGAATGCCTTATTATACGTTATTGATCCTTCAGTCCGAAAAAATATAGAAACTCTCTGCAAGAAGCAGCGGAAAATTCGCTGGTTGTCAAACTCAAGAACTCAAGTGATTGTGTTATTTCTTCGCCTTGAATCCAAATGCGCTTTAATGATTTTTACACGGTCATTGATAAACTTCCGGTTAATAACTCCTTTGTTATTTTTGTGAAGCCGACGCATGTAAATAAGATCAGGCAGCATAATGGTCTTAATACCGACTTCCCTGGCGCGCAGAATCCAACCGACCTCCTGGCCAACACGCCATTTTTCCTCAAAAAGTCCCACGCGAAAAAATGATTCACGTTTGATCAGCATCATAGGGGGCAGAAAGCCGGGCATGGGTTTGACAGGGCAGAACAAACGTTTTTTTGCCTCTTCATCAATGTCCGAACTAAGAAACTGCTTTACATGTCCAAACACGGCTTCAACTTCCGGGTTTTCAATAAAAGCCTTCATTTGAACAGCCAGCTTGTTCTCTATCCATAGGTCGTCCGCATCCAGAAAAGCAAAAAAATCTCCCCGAGCTGCCTGGATACCCTTGTTACGTGCCGCACAGGAGCCTGCATTTTTCTGATAAATATAGCGGATTGAATGACCGAATCCTTTGGCAATCTTTGCTGTTTCATCGGTAGAGCCGTCATCCACAACTATCACATCAAGCCCATCAAGCCTGAAACCTTTTTGTGAAAATACGCTTTCAATGGCCTCTCCGAGGTATTTTTCACAGTTAAAAACGGGGATGATGACACTAACCAGTGTTTTCATGTTTCAACCTGTCCTTGCATTCGACGGCGTTCGAGAAATTTCTTAAATATTTTCAGCGAATTCAGTTCAACCATATTTTTCCCTTCCGTCATATTCCCGCCATGCCGTCGTACGTAAAGAGTCGTTTCCTCAAGCCGTTTAATTTTGATACCAAGTTCAGCAGCGCGGATATACCAGTCCCCATCTTCACCGAATCGGAGCATAGGATCGAAAAGACCCACTTTTTCGAATACCGATTTGCGGTATAGGGCTGCTCCGATATAGTGCGGAAAAGATTCCTTGGGATTGCCGACATATTCATAACAACCACTTTTTTTGTTGAAATCCATTAACTGCGCGCATCCACGGATAACCTCCATATCGGAATCCCGGAGCATTTCATCAATCAAAATATTCAGATTGTTTTCTGGCCACAGATCATCAGCATCCAGAAAAGCAATAAACTCTCCCGATGCATCGCGGACACCGCGGTTTCTTGCTGCCGCCGGCCCCGCGTTTTCCTGACGGAAGTACCGTACATCAATGGAAAGATGATTGATTATTTCTTCCGTTCGATCATCCGAGCCGTCATTAACGATGATGATTTCCAATGACGGATATTTCTGGGAAAGGATATTTTCTACAGCTTCCTGAATAAATTTTTCCCCATTATACACGGGGATAATAACGCTGATCAGCGGTTTTTCTCCGGCACTCTCCTGTTCAAGGAATGATTCAAAACAGGGCATTTCCCCTCTTTCAATGTTGGTCAGAAGTTCTGAAACCGCAGTGGGAATTTTTGTGAAATCTCTTCCGATCTCAAGTGTATAAGATGGTAGCGCGTCTATCAACCGTCCAATAAAATCGTAAGTGTAACGTCCGATATTAGGCAGTTGTGACATTGTGGTAAACGACAAGGCATTCTGCATTTCTCTCTTGGAAACATAACCGATTGCTGAGTTCCGGCGATTGACAATAGCGGGAGTCAGTACCGCCTGTAGATGCATTTGCGTAATAATCTTTTTTTTGAAGGGGGTTTTGAGAAACAGGACTGCTTTTTCCCTATCCACTTTCTCAAGATTTTTCACATATTGGGAGAGGTTGGGAAAATTTTCGACATGATCTCCGTTTAATTTTGCCGTGTTATACAGACTGTAAACTACCGGCTCCGGACTCAACCGAACGACTACATAATCATCGGCTAAATAGTAAAATCCCTCCTGCAGACAGGATAGGGCTGTTGTTGATTTGCCGACCCCTCCCTTCCCCGTAATAAGCACCGCTCCCTGTTCTGTACCCACTGCAGCAGCGTGCAGAAGCTGACATCCATTTTTCTCCATCCACCAGTGGAAGAGCGTCCGCAGCGGTGATGCAACGACCCAGAAAGGCAGTTTATCGGTCTGTTGGACCCAGAAAAATCCAATCTTTGTTTTCAAATCCATCAGATTAACGGAATCCTCAACCCAATGGAAAGCAGTCTTGAATCTCTTACTGTTGAATCCCCATATATCTCCCCGATCGGTAAAGCAATCAACGGTACAGGGAGGGGGAATCATTTTCACGTGCGTAGAGGCACTATCCCAAATACAAATAGTAAGGTCGGGAATGGAATCATCAGCTAAGCGGAGATGGTCCAGTGCCGGAGTCAGGTAGGGAACAAGTTGATTCCCAGCGAATTTCAAGCATACGGTTGAGTCACCGATGCGATAGTAGAAATTGATTTCACCCGCGGCGTCCTTTGCCCCGAGAAATCTGTCATAACTTTTCTGAAAGAAAAACTGCTGTTCTGCTTCGCTTTTTTGTGGCCTGTACATAAATTATAAACTGTAATTAACTTCTATAAAATATTTTCCCCGATTGCTTTACCCCTGCATAATTGGGGGAAACAGTTGGCACGGAAACGAGGGTGCCGTTTTCAAATTGCCGGATTTCTTGAGCATGATCTATTACACTGACGTCATGACTGATGAGCAGAATGGCAAGATTTTCATTCAGGTTATCTAAATTATTCATTAGTCGGTTAACGGTCAATTTGTCAAGATGATTCGTCGGTTCATCCAGAATTAGTAATTGGGGACGACGAAGAAGCGCCCGGGCTATCGCTAAACGCTGACACTCCCCACCGGAAAGCAATACTCCGTCATCTCCGATTTGGGTATCGTACCCTTGCGGTAGTTGGCAGATGAACTCGTCCGCCAGGGAGGTGCGGCAGGCTTCCAAAATACGGTCACGACTCACGTCAAAAAATCCATAGGCAACATTTTCCAGTATTGTTCCGGAAAACAGAGGAGGGTTTTGCGTTACAACACCGATTGACCTTCGAAGATGAACCAGGTCAAGATTGCTGTAGGGAATACCATCAGCACATAGTTTGCCTTCGTATGGAGAATAGAAACCGAGAATAAGCTCCACGAGGGTGCTTTTGCCGGTTCCGTTATCCCCGATTATGGCGATTTTGGAATCTGGAGTAATTTCCAGACTTACCGATTTAAAAACCACTTGCCTGTCATAGGCAAACGACACGGATTCAATGGAAAGAAAACCGTTGAACGCTATTTTCTTTTTCCCCTGATAGGGTTGAAGATCCTGTGTGTGGGCCAGGTTGTATAGAGTAATCAGTGATTCATTACCGGAGATGATATCAATAACCGATGTGGTCACAACATCCACATGACTGAAAAGAAAAATGGCCGCCACGTAAAAGGACAGGAATTCCCCCATCGTCATTCTTGCGTTCGCGACGGCAATACCGCCTATAATGATAATCAGAATGCCGGAAAGCCCTGTCAGAGTCTGATGTATCTGTCCATGGATGGCATAGATAAACGACATTCTACCTGTCTGTTCCTGTAACTCTTTCAGAGATTTTGTCTGCTTTGCAAATTCTTTCTCCTCCGCGCCCTGGATTCTTGTCAGATCCATAAAACGCAGAACAAACCAGATGCCTTTGCTGAAAGACTCAAAGGCACGCTGAAATACGTAAACCCTGGACTTCACGATTTTACCCGAATATCGGTTTATAAGAAATATCAAAGGAAATAGTGAAATCATGACCAGCACCAAAAACCAATTCAAAAAAAGAAGGACAAAACAAAGCGCGATACTTATAAAAAGTGAGGGGAGCAGGCGGGACATGAGAGAGTTACTCATGTTACTCAGACGCTCCGTATCCTGCACGATTCTGGCGTGAATGATTTTCTGATCCTCTCTGGTATGAAACGACCTTGATAACATATAAAGCTTCTTCAGAAGATCTTCCCTCAGTAAAAAAATGGACTCGTTGATGATTTTGATATTGACGGTTCTCAAATAAAGGGAAATGCCTGAATTAATCAGACGGAAGCCGAAAATTCCAAGACTGGCCAGCACCAGAAGTTGGATATTTTTCTGCGGAATGGCTACATCAAAAATATATCGGATGAGAAAAATAGTGGGTAAAATAACCACTGATTGCAACGCTGAACCTATGGAGCTGTAAAAGATCAGCGGAGCCTTATTTCGGTAAAAGGCGAGAAAATAACGCCATGCCGGGAAGTCAAAAAGAGACTTTTTCATTTCCATTTTAAGTTATTCCACTACAAAAGTTAACTGTCATATGTCTAAATACTATATTACGTCCGATCTCATTAGCAACAAAACATACAAAGGTATTATCGGGTACGAACACTAAGGCTTTGAATAAAGCATATCTGCGGTGCGTCGTATCCCTTTGTATAGTAGATCACGTGAGTTTCGTGCATTCAATTTCCATTTCAGGGATTTGTAAAATGCAAGCAAGGGAAAGAATCTTTTCCCTGCATTAAGTCTGTGAAAGCGACAAAGATGACGGCAGAAGGCAGTATAAGGTCCGTTGCGTTCCTTGTTTCTGCTGCTTATCAAACAACGATGTTCGATTTTTTCCAGATAGTAAACCGGGAGACCTATTACCTTATTTATTACCACGGGCGGAATTAAATATGGAAACTTTTCATTTAAATATCGTAGGCCTGTTTTCAATCGCAGGCATAAGTGGTGTTTTTCAGCCAAATTAGCCAATCGTTGCCAATCGATTTTGAAATCATTTGAGTTAATTAAGAATATCGCGTCAGCAACCCAGCGGATTGTAGGCATTAGATTCCAGGCAACGCCATGAATAATCGTATGAAACAACATATTTGTAGGATTGGGCGCCAGACAATTAATGTTTATTATTTTTACTGGTAACGCGTCATTCCAGAAATCTTTTCCATACTCATTTCGACAATCTTGAAATGGCCGCCAATGAAGATCTAATTCTTTGCCAAAACGGTTATTCAAGTGAATGGCATGCCTGTAACTCAAATCCTGTTCAGTTAACGGTACGGGGGATGTCCATCCGACTTTTTTCAGTAATTCAATCGCCATATATACTTTTTCCAAGGGGACAAGGATGTCAATGTCGGTCATGGGACGGGCGCCGTTATTTTTATAGTAAAGCAGCGATAAGGAAATCCCTTTTAAAAGCATTGTTTCGATACCCGCGGATTGCAATTGTTCGACAATTTTAGCTGTCTCATGAAATAGGATTTGGTTTTGACTCCAGGCATGGCGATAAATTCCCTTCAATTTTTCCATGGCAGGCTCATTAACACTCTGTTTCCGCAGATTGATATAAAGGAGAGGAAGTAAGCGGAAAGACCCCGGTTCCAAATACTCTTTCCAGTCAGACGCATCCTGCCATTTTCTCCATGCTGTAATCGCCTCTTCACCCGAAAGCAAAGCCGCTTTCAGGAGAAGCTCCTGATTGGGGGTTACTAAATCAAAATTTTGGGAATTGATCATATTTATAAATTTGAAGGATTGCAGTTGTCCAATCACAATTCACGGTTTGGTTGATGGCCAGCCTGTAGCATCTACTTCATGGATCGGATCTAAAAGCAATAAGTCCTGCATATCAGTGTATTTATTCAGTATAGGAACATTAAAGACCATCTTGCTTTCTCTGGTTTTGATCTGATCCTTCCAGTTTTGAGGCATAAGTGAATTAGTCGGTTTGTTATTTGCGGGAACAATTAGTCCTTCCTGCTGTAATTCTCTGAGAAATGAAATAACCGTATTTTCCTCGTTTCCCCGGGGGCAATCATATTTTTCGCGGATGAGCAGTAGAATCTCACCTACGGGAGCGCCTTTTTCAATACAGGCCCATATGTCAGCGCCAACGTCCATGAGACTGTAATAATTACCTGAATCCAAATTTAAAATAATTGTTTCACCATCAATATTTTCATGCACGATATTGGGTTC
>JAFGLS010000239.1 GCA_016927935.1 Syntrophaceae bacterium | reverse complement strand
TCAAACACCATATCCCTTATCCGAGACTTAGGTTGTTAACTTTGCACCCCGCCTTTTCAATGCGGTTAGCCTTTTTCAAGCTGGTTTAGTTGGTTGGGTTGTATTTAAAGCTAAATAAGATAAAAAGTCAAGAACATGTTATCATACTGTTCAAAACAAGGAATTTAAAATTCGTTTTCGCAAATTAAACATATCCCTAATAATTTTCTTGACGGCATAACTATTCTGACAATATATTGAATCACCAATCTTCCACGATAAGGAGAATTCCATGATAATCAATTTTTTTGCCCGTATCTTCCGTTTTAATTTTTTAGCAGTTTTAACCATTATGATTTGCCTGATAATCAGCGGTTGCGCCCCTATTTTCAACATCGCTTTTAGAAACTCTCTTCCGCCGATGGAAGGAGAGCAAATTGTTCCCGGTCTGCATCAAAAGGTTACCGTCAGACGTGACAACATGGGCATTCCTCTTATTGAAGCCGCCAGCATGGAAGACCTTATATTCGCCATGGGATATGTAAGCGCTTATGACCGTTTCACCCAGATGGAAGGATTCCGGCTTGTCGGGAAAGCAAGGCTTTCCGAATTGCTCGGCAAGGCCACTCTGGAGATGGATATTTATCTGCGGGCTCTGAATCTTAAAAAGGTGGCTGATACTCTCTACAAATCGGCATCTCCTGAACTTCATAAAATGCTGCAGATATATAGTGACGGAGTCAACGCTTATCTGGCAAATTCACCTCTTCCCCTGATGCTGAAGATGTCCGGGTACAAACCGGAACCATGGGAACCAATTGATTCGGTTTATGTATTTATTGTGCTGACACTGGGTCTTGGTCAGAACCTTCATGATGAAATCAATATGTTGAACATTGCCCAGAAGATTGAACCGGAAAAGATGGCCTGGCTGTTTCCCATCTATCCCGACGAACCACTGCCCTTTAAAGAAATGAAAAAATTGACGGGGTTGGATTTGAAAACAGCGGCAAATGATATTGAAAAATTGAGCAAAGTTATCAGTGCGACAAACCGTATTCTTATCCCAGAAACGGCCGCATCCAACAACTGGGTGGTTTCGGGAAAAATTACCAAATCGGGCAAACCGATCTTCGCCAACGATACTCACCTTCCCCTGACGATGCCTTCCATCTGGCACATGATGCATCTGAAATGCCCCGGAATTCAAGGAGCCGGAATCGCGATTGCCGGAGTGCCGGGAATCATTGCCGGATACAACGGCCATGTGGCGATAGGCATGACGATGGTTATGGCCGATAATCAGGATATTTTTCTGGAAAAACTTCAACAGAAGCCGGATGGCCTTTATTATCTATATAAAGACAAGTGGCTTAAAGCAACCAGCAGGGAAGAAAAATTTCGCATGAAGGGTCAGAGCGATGTTGTTTCCAGAACCTTTTATGAAACGAGACACGGAGTGCTTTTGAACAATATTCTGACAGATGAGCCCCGCCATATACTTGTTCCCATGCCGGTCAATCAATCTCTGGGAATCGCGCTTAGCTGGGCCGGCAAAGAACCTGACCGCACAATGGACGCGTTTTTTAATACCATGCGTGCCAGGTCAGTGGATGAAGTTCTCCAGTATATAAGCCATGACACTTCGGTTATTCCCTTAAATATGGTAATGGCGGACAATAAAGACATCGCCTGGCAGGTAACAGGACGCTACCCCATTCGCAAAAAAGGACGCGGCCTTTGCCCATCGCCGGGATGGACGGGCGAATATGACTGGAAGGGATTCCTTAATCCATCGCTGCATCCTTCCGCAAAAAATCCTAAAAAGGGATATATCGGCACTGCCAATCACAGAACAGTTCCTGCCGATTTTCCTTACACGCTGTCTTCATCCTGGTACTATCCGGATAGAGCCCAGCGTATTGACCAGATGCTGAAAGGTGTAAAAGATTACACCATGGAAAATGCCAAAGCCATGCAACTTGATATAAAATCACCTTTTGTTGAAGTTATTAAATCGGCTCTTTTAGATAAGAAGACATTGCAGAAAATGAGAGCTGTATGGCAGAAATCAGAAAAGCATCAGAGTGCGGAAAAGGCAATTGCGCTGCTTAAGGATTTTGACGGAAATATGCGGATGGATTCAGCAGGCGCGGCTTTCTGCGGCGCATTCCTGTTTTCCCTGAGCAAAAATCTTTTTGCCGATGAACTTGGCGGCACTGATTCATTGGCATATAAATCCCTTCTGGAAACATTCCTTCTGGCCTATTCGTCCCTGCATGACCATCTGACAGAACGAGGAAAGAAAAGCCCATTCTGGGATGACGTAACCACTCCGGAAAAAGAAGAGCGTCACCAGATTCTTGCCCAAACAGTACTGGACGCAATTGACCTTCTGAATAAGCAATGCGGTAAAAACCCTGAAAAATGGCAATGGGGAAAACTGCACACTTACCATTGGAAAACCGATGCCACTTTGTTTTCCGATTACATGGGCTTTTTTGACAGGATTGGAGTTAAATTTCTATCCGGTTATCTGGACAGAGGCCCCTATCCGGCGCCGGGTGATCACACAACTTTAAACGTTACTGCTTATCATCCGGGAAAAGATTTTGATGTGTGGCTGATTCCGGCGATGCGTATAATCGTGGACTTCGGCAGTGATGAACCATTAATTGGTATCAACAGCACCGGCCAGTCGGATAATCCTTCCAGCCCCTATTATGATGACGGTATAACCGCCTTCCGCGAAGGAAAATATCAGGATTTCCCTTTTAAGGAAGACCTTGCCGAAGCTCATTACACCAAGACGCTTACTCTGCTACCGCGGAAATAAGAAGCATAAGCGACATATCGGTTTAAACCGATATGTCGCTTTTCCAATTTATCCCGTTCTGGCCAGGTCCAGTTTGCCCTGCCATTTCCGGATTAATGTTTCTTTTAAAATCGCATGCTCCGGTTTTTCTAGAAATGGATCACGTGCCGCCAAAGCGAATGCGTCTTCTTTGGCATCGTTTAGAATCCGGGCGTCGCGGATAATGCTGGCGATGCGGAAATCGTGAAGTCCTGATTGTCTCGTTCCCAGAAAATCCCCGGGACCGCGAATTGCCAGATCTTCTTCGGCGATAGCAAACCCATCAGTTGTCTTTTCCATCACTTTCAATCTTTTACGCGCATCAGTCGAGCATTTGTAATCGGCAAGCAATATACAGCTTGAAGGGATATCACGACGCCCTACCCTGCCCCGCAATTGATGCAGTTGTGAAAGGCCGAACCGCTCGGCATGTTCTATGACCATCAAAGATGCTCTGGGTATATCAATCCCCACTTCAATGACTGTTGTGGAAACAAGTATCTGTATTTTGTTTTCCAGAAATTCCCGCATGACCGAGTCTTTTTCTTTTTCCTTCATCTTGCCGTGAATCAATCCGACGCGGCAATCCGGAAAAACATCCTTTTGCAGGTGTTTGGACATGTTCGTGGCATCTTTCAAATCCAGAACTTCCGACTCTTCCACCAATGGATAGACAATAAACACCTGGTGGCCTTTGGCCAGTTCCGTGCTGATTGTCTGGTAAACCCTGTCTCTTCTGCTTTCCGACACCAAAACCGTGCGCACTGGCTTTTTCCCCGGAGGCATTTCATCAATTACGGAAACATCCAGATCGCCGTAAACCGTCATGGCCAGAGTGCGGGGGATTGGCGTTGCCGTCATAACCAGAACATCGGCATTAATTCCCTTGCCACGTAAAGTTGCCCTTTGCATAACGCCGAAGCGGTGCTGTTCATCAATAATGACCATTCCCAGTTTATGAAAATCCACATCTTCCTGAATCAAAGCGTGCGTGCCGATGATAATGTTGGCTTCTCCGTTTTGAATTTGATTGAGGACTTCACTTCGGGATGAACCGGACATACTTCCTATAAGGAAAACAGCCTTCAAACCCAATTCTTGAGCCCAGGAGCTGATATTTTCGAAGTGCTGTTTAGCAAGGATTTCCGTAGGCGCCATTATCGCCGCCTGATAGGAATTCTCGCATGCTGTAATCATCGCCGCCATGGAAACAATTGTCTTGCCGCTTCCCACATCGCCCTGCAGAAGCCGGTTCATTGCTTTTGCTTCAGACATGTCTTTTTGGATTTCGCCGATTACTCTTTTCTGCGCATCAGTTAATTCAAAAGGCAGAATTGAATAAAATCTTTCCAGAATCTTCCCTCCTGTCTTGAAAGGAATTCCCTTATCCAGAACCCTTCCCGATTTTTTTATAGCCATACCCAATTGAAAAAAGAAGAACTCATCGTAAATCAATCGTCTGTGCGCGTTCGAACGGGATGATATAAATTTTTCAACATTCTCATTACTGCCGGGAAAGTGAACTGATAAAAGCGCGTCGTGGATATTCATCAAGTTCCTTTTCTCACAGATATTGTCCGGTATCGGCGAAACGAAGTAACGTGAATAATTTTCCAATGCAAAATTCATTGTTTTACGGATATATTTCTGATGAAGTCCTTCGGTCTCCGAGTAAATAGGCACTATTCTTTTAAAATTCAAAAGATTTTCGTCTTCCTTTTCATCCAGTATTTCATAATCGGGATGAATCATTTGCCTGCCCCCATAATCAGGCCTAACTTCACCTGTAAAAATTACCTTTGTTCCCTTTTTGAAAATACCAAGCAAGTAAGACATTTGTCCTTTAAACCATTTTGCCGTCAGATTTGCAGTCCCGTCACTTATTACAGCTTCCAGTATTTTCTTTCTTCCATAGTGTCGGTATTGGGAACTGATCACGTTGCCGACAGCGGTCTGGACTTTTTCCGTCTCCAGGCGGTTTATTTTTCGGATTTCCCTTCTGTCCTCATAAGTCCGCGGCAGGAAAAGTAGTAAATCCTCCACAGTGGCAATTCCTTTGGCGGCAAAACGCGCTGCCATTTTCGGTCCTACGCCCTTGAGATATTGAACCGGCAGATTCAACTTGGTCATTGCTTCTTTTAAATCGGATATTTTTTCCAATGTTTTTTTGTCTGAATGATCAACAGGAACAGACGTGTCGCAAGAGTCAATAATTATTTTCAATTCTTCCAGCAGATTTCTGGCTTTTTCAATTTTATTTTTCTTTAATTCCAGCTTCTGCCGGTCATAATCAGAAAATATTTCCAATATTTCATCTATAAGTTTATTGAAATCCTTATTGTCCGGCATCAGTGAAGAAGTCTTTAATGTGGGCAGAAGATTTAAAAGAAATTTGCCCAAATCTTTTATGTGTGAAAGGTTTTTGTAATTATCTTTGGACGCGAAATTCAAAGGCTGTTCTATCTTTTGCAGAATTTCTTTTTGTGAATCCATTTGTGTCTCCACATCGTAAATTCAGCAAACCTAATCCTCTTAAATAGGACAGGCACCAACTTGCCAAATAATTTCCATTAATTTATGGCTTTTGTTAACAAATATATTTTATTTGCGCAAGGAATGATTGACTTAAAAATTGAATTACGTTAGATAAAAAACCAGTTCCACGTCAATATTAAAATAAATAAATTCATAGGAGTAAAGATGACAGATAACATCACATATAAGGACGCGGGAGTTGATATCGACACCGCCAATGAATTTGTAGAACGCATCAAATCCACAATAAAAACGACCGCGCGCAAAGAGGTTGTCGCCGGTATCGGCGGTTTTGGCGGACTTTTTCGCTTGAATTTAGATAATTTGAAAAATCCGATGCTGGTTTCTTCCACAGACGGTGTCGGCACCAAGCTGCGCATTGCCCAAATGCTGGATAAACATGATACTGTCGGCATTGACCTTGTCGCCATGTCGGCAAATGACGTTCTTGTTCAGGGGGCGGAGCCTCTGTTTTTTCTCGACTATTTTGCCACGGGTAAAATAGAGGTGGAAAAAAGCGTTAAAGTAATAGAAGGAATTACCGAAGGATGTCGTCAAGCCGGATGCACTCTCTTAGGCGGTGAAACAGCGGAAATGCCGGGTTTTTACAAACCAGGGGAATATGATCTTGCCGGTTTTTGCGTCGGTGTTGTGGAATCAGAAAAACTAATTACCGGTTCCACGATAAGCGTCAATGACAGAATTATCGGGCTTGCTTCCAGCGGACTCCACAGCAACGGATTTTCTTTAGCCCGAAAAGTTCTTCTGGAAAAAGGAAAATTAAGCATCAATGACAAGGTTGCCGGTTTGGAAAAAACTATCGGGTTGGAAATGCTGGAGCCAACCAGAATTTATGCCAAGCCTCTGCTGAATCTTTTTAAAAATTTTAATATAAAAGGACTTGTCCATATTACCGGAGGCGGATTTTATGACAACATTCCCAGAATCATTCCACAATCCTGCCGTTCGGTTATAAACAAAGGAAGCTGGGACATACCGCCTATATTTAAAGTTATCAAGGAAACAGGCAATGTTGAGGAGAGAGAAATGTTCCGTGTGTTCAACATGGGTATCGGAATGATGATTATTGTCGCGCAAAAAGAGAGCCAGGCTGTTACCGAGCATCTAAAAATTCTGGGCGAGAAAGCGTATCAAATCGGCTTTATAGAGAAGAAAGAAGACAGCCAAGAACAGGTTTTTATTTCTGAAGGTTAGTAAGTTAGAAATTATTTTCTGCTCTTTACAGAAAATAATTTCGTTAACGCATTAGTAAGCTTGATTTTATTTTATGTAATAAAATCATTAACGCACTTATCCCGCATGTATGCGGGGCTTATCCCATTTATCGGGGTTAAAAAAATGTCTGATTTATTGAAACTGGGAGTTTTGATTTCCGGAAACGGCTCCAACATGCAATCAATTATCGACCATATTGAAAATGGTTCCCTCAAGGCTGTCATTAAAATTGTTATCAGCAACAATCCCGAGGCTTATGGAATCAGCAGGGCGAAAAAACACAATATTCCTTTTATTGTTTTAAAAAGCAATGACTTTAAAAACAAAGAAGATTTTGACGTGAAATTGATAAAATCATTAAAAGATAATGGCGTGGAACTGGTTATTCTGGCCGGTTTCATGCGAATTATTTCTCCAACTTTTCTGAAAGCTTTTCCTCAAAAGATATTGAATATACATCCCGCTCTTCTTCCATCTTTTCCCGGACTTCACGGACAAAGACAGGCCGTGGAATACGGCGTGAAAGTCTCCGGTTGTACCGTCCATTTTGTTGATGAAGGAGTGGATACAGGACCGATAATAATTCAAAGCGCGGTGCCTGTTCTCGACGACGACACGGAAGAAACTCTGGCGGCAAGAATATTAAAGGAAGAACACAAGATTTATCCGCGGGCAATCCAGCTTTTTGCCGATGGCAAACTATCTGTCAAAGGAAGAAAAGTATTTATTAAAAACTGAAAAGGTAATATCTTCTCCGGTATCACGGGTACGCAGGATAATTTCTAAAATTTTTATTTTTACTTATGAAGGTATGAAATAATCAATGTACGGTCTTATTGTTATAGGTAATGATCCTTCCTCGTATGTGGCCGCGGCAGTAGCTTCTTCCAAAGGTATAAAAACAGCACTGATAGCGGAAAACGCACTGGAAAGTATCTGCATCATGGGCAACCTCTTTTTTAATACAGATACGACTCCTTTTGTCGGCCTCGGAGAAAAACAAATTGTTTCCCTGCTCTTGAAGGATTTAAATGTTTCTCTGGAAAGCAATTTGTTAAATCCCGTTTATCAGATAATTCTTCCTGAAAACAGACTTGATTTTTCCAAAGACAAGGAAGCAATTATTCAGGAACATGCCCGTGAATTTCCTGACTTAGCTAAAGAAATTAAATCCTATTATGACAATGCTGAAGAAAACTCGGAAGTCGCTGAAAAATGGCTCCATGAACATCCTTTTATTCAGCCGAAAAAATTCAAGGAATACATTGACTACATTAATCTAATTCCTTATTTAATAAAGAGTAAACTTAATAATTTAAAATTAAAAAAGCTTATGTCGCGAAATGCCTCTTTCCATAAAGTTATCGAAGTACAACAAGCTCTGCTCTCTTTCAAAAGGAATAATCAATGTTCATTCTTTTCTGATTTTTTGTACTGCGCTCCCCTACGCGGCTTTTACAGTTTTTCACACGGCAAAAAGGCATTTATTGATTCCCTGATAAACAAAGTAGAGACAGCTGATGGTTTATATCTGAAAAACTACGAAGTGCTGTCCGTTAAAAAGGGAAAAGTAATCGAAGTTATTTACATGGATAAAGAAGGAAATGCATCGAAGATTGAGGCGCATAATTTGATTGTCAGCACAAAATGGCAGAACATGCGTCTGGTATTTGAGCACAAGAAGAAATTCAGTTTCGGTGATTTTATCCGGCCGTCTAAAATCTCCCATTACCCCTTCACGATTCATCTGGGAGTTAACCCGAAATGCATTCCTGAAAAATTGGCCAGGCATGTCCTTGTAATTAGTGACGTCAATAAAGATATATATGATGATAATCTCATCATTCTGGAATCAAGCGAATCCCAAAATGAAAAAATTGATACTGTATCAAAAATTCCTTTAACGGCCACTGTTTTTCTCCCGGATAATCAAGATATCTGGACAAGAGATAATTTAAAACAAACTGCCGACTCAATTATCGGTCGTCTGGAATATTTTCTCACCTTCCTAAAGGAAAATATTGAATTTTTCGATATAGAAGAATCCATCAATATTTCCAGGAAACAACGGGATGTCGTTAATCCCAAATATCATTTACGCAATGCTTTTATCACCGGCTTTGCCGCGAAAAACAACAAAACCAGATTCAGAAACACTTATTTGTCCGGAGCTTCATTGCTTGTAGATGCCGGTTTAGAGGGTGAAATTATTTCCGGAATGAATGCCGTGGCACGTGTTGGCGTTAAAATGAAGTAATTTACAAAAACTTATAATATCAACCATTTAAAAATATATTCTTTCTTTCTCTACATTTACCGGAGAAAATCATTTTCAAACATTAGTAAGGGGTTAAATTCCTTAATTTTAATTATTAATGAAAAAATGCTTGCAAAATGCCGCCTTATGGTTTAGTAACGACGCACATTTTTATACCAAGTTGCTTTTAAACATTAAAATATGAATCTTTGAAAGCTTACTTGGTATTATACCAAACAAATTGGTATCAGGAGGATTTTTAAAATGTCTCGCATCTGTGAAGTATGCGGCAAAAAACCCGCAATAGGTAATAAAGTCAGCCACGCTAATAATAAGAAAAAAGCGGTATGGTATCCCAACCTGCAAAATATACGCTGCATTGACGAGAAAACCGGATCCGTGAAGAGATTAAAGGTTTGCACCCGCTGTATTCGTTCCGGATTTGTGAAGAAAGCTATTTGATGAAGGGAAATATTTTGTAATTTTTCATAACCTTTGTAGTTTCTATAAAAAACAGTTCGTCATCGTCAATTAAATCCATCGCCCGTTGAAACAAATCCTTTAAGCCAACATAGAATAATCGTTCATTACTCTTAAAGCCAAATTTATCTATATAAAGATTGATTCGTCCTTCCATATTCATTAATCCTTCCATAGATTCTTTTGTTATCAAGAATAAAGCTTTTTTCATTACTTCGTTAATTTTCTTGTCTTCCAATCCATATAACCAATTAATCGTTTTCAAAAACTCATTCATTTTATTTTTTGCCGTATACTTTATCGCCTCCACGAGCACATCTATGGTTTTAAATGAATTTATTTGATTTGAAATAACCAGGTCATAAGTCATTTCAATAATCAAATGCGATTGATAAACCGCATCTCTGAATGAAATCTCTTTTTCTATCGTTCTGTATAAATCCAGAATGGACTGTACCAGCTGATTGCCTTTTTTGTAGGAATAACCTTGAGAATTTAGGTAAATTTTTTCCTGAAAATTGGAAGAAATGTATCCAAAATGCGAAAGGTCATCAATGAAAAGATGATATATTACATAAGTTGATTTCGGGTATTGATCGGGTATTTTAAAAGATCTTTGCAGGTTATGTGTTTGAGCCGGTGTTATCAAGGGATGGATAGCCAATAAATCAGGGGCAATATTATATACGTAAATATCAGGTTCTATGTCCTTTAAACCAACCGATTCTAAAACCTTCTGTAAAAAATATGTGTGGGTCAGCATGAACATTGCTAATATTACCGTTTATTATTCTGAATAATCAAATATTTCCTTCATTGAGTATTTATCTTTCAAATATTCCAGCAATCCGCAAATATCCGAAATATAATCGGACATTACTGAGATTTTTATCGCTGCTTTTCTGGAATCTATTGTAGAAACAGTGGCCATGCCCTCATAACCTTCAATTATAAATTGAACAATTGCTATATATTTTCGGTCTATTTGAAAATATTTTTTTATCATCTTTTTTATAATTTGACGCAATAAGATAAAGACTGTATGATTAAAAAAAAAGCAAGGATAATTTATGCGAATTGTCAGAACCGTCTTAATTTTATTGTCATTGCTGGTTTTATCCTGTTCCGCTGTCAATCCCAATATCAGAAGTATATCTGAGGGTGATGTAAATTTATTCTTAAATAAAACTCCAAAAGCTGAAGAACATCCCAACGCCGGGGCAGACCTGTTGTATTCTTATAGCTATGTAGAACTTTATGAAGACGGTACCAGTATAATCAGAAATTTAGACCGTATCAAGATATTCAATGAACGCGGCCGAAATTTCGCCTCAAAATCAATTTCTTATAGAGAGGGATATCAAAAAGTAAAAATTCTTTTTGCCAATACTATCAAACCTGACGGGAAAATCATAGCGCTCAAGAGTAATGACATTTATGATTCATCGGAATACGCCGGTTATGATTTCTATACCGATATAAAAGTCAAGAGATTTACCATGCCCGCGGTAGAGGATGGCTGTATTATTGAAATTGCCTATGAAATAGAAAATTTAAAACCTGTTTTATCCATGGACTATGCGGATATCTTTTTCTGTCAAAATCTTTTCCCCATAGAAGAAGACATTCTGGAAATAATTCTGCCTGCAAATACTGAGTTAAAATATAAAAAATTTAAAACTAATATTACCCCTCAAATTACCTCATTGGGTAACAAGAAAAAGTACATTTTCATAAATTCCAAGGAAAAGGAAATAATTCCTGAATCACGCATGCCTTCTCTGCTTGACCGCAATACTTTTTCTCAAATATCTTTTTGGACACTTAACAGATGGGATTTGATTTCCAAATGGTATATAAATCTTATCAAAGAACAAATTAAAGCAAACGATGAACTATTAAGTTTCACAAAAAAGCTTATTGCAGACAAGAAAACCGAAGAAGATAAAATAAACGCCATTTTTAATTTTGTATCTCAAAATATCAGATATATAGCGGTTCTGTTGGGACCTTACACCCACAAGCCTCATGTAGCTTTTGAGATATTCGAAAAGCGTTACGGCGACTGCAAAGATAAAACTGTTCTTCTTCTTACTATGCTCAGAATCGCCGGCATTAAAGCAATGCCGGTTCTTGTCCCTGCCAATGGTAAATATTTTGATGACTCCATTCCTTCATTAAACAATTTTAATCATATCATTGCCGCTGTTCCTCTCAAAGACAAGGACAAGTTTTTTTGGCTGGATGCAACAAACGAGGTTGCTTCGTATGATTCGCCGCCTTTTACGCTTCCCACTAAAGTTTTTCTGATGAATGAAGATGGTTCGTACCGCTTTGTTACAACTCCGGCGCTAAATAATAAAAAAGATTATTACCGGTCAGATATAAAATATAACATCAACAGTGAAGGAAACGCTGATATCGATTATACTTATGAATTCTTCGGAAAAGCCGCTGAATCTATCAGATATACTTTCAAATACGCTCCGCCGGAGCAGAGAAAAAAAATTTTTGAAAATAGGGGTATTGAGGTCAAGGATCTTCATTTGGGCAGTTTTACTGAAACAAGGTCTCCTTTTACAATTAAACTTTCCGGTACCGTCAAAAACCTGGCGCAAGTATTGGATGAAGAAACAATGGTCCTGTCGAACATTCTTCCTTTAGATTCTTACAGGGACATAACAGCCGCGTCTGACAGAAAATACCCCATAAGCATTGCACAATCAGTATATGCCATTGAAAACAGTTCCTATAAATTCCCCGCGGGTTTTAAAATAAAAAGATTGCCTAAAGACTATATTTTTGAAAAATCTTTCCGCTTAAGAAAAGAAAAATACAGCTTTAAGAAATCAACATTTCAGATTAGCCTGGAATCAAAAAATGAGGATCAGACGATATATTTGGATAAACTTGATAATTTTAAAAAATATGCCCTGGAACTCCAGAAGCACGAAACATCGATAAAAAACTTAATTTTTGAAAAAAAATAGCGAATACTTAACACTAACAATGGCATTGATATTATGAAGAATGATTAATATACGAAAGTATTAAAATGATAGAAAAGAAACAATTACCTGTATCAAAATGGAAAATTGAGGCATCTGGCGACAAAAAAACTGAAGAATCTTTAAGCAAAGAATTTGGCATTCATCCGGTTATTTCGCAAATTCTTGTTAAGAGAGGCATTCTCAATATTGAAGAAGCGCGCCGATATCTCTATCCTTCCTTAAACGATTTACACAGCCCTTTTCTGATGAAAGACATAAGAAAGGCTGTAGCCCGTCTATTAAAGGCGGTTCACAATAAAGAAAAAATTATCATTTATGGTGATTATGACGCCGACGGAATAACTTCAGTTGTCATCCTGTTCAAATTCATAAAAGAAATAACCCCTCTTATTGATTATTACATTCCCGACAGGGTTCAGGAAGGATATGGCTTGAAGATTCCGGCCATTGATAAATTCAAAAAAGAAAATATCAGCCTGATTATAACGGTTGACTGCGGAATTTCTGATCTGAATGAAATAGCATACGCTCAATCAATCGGAATTGATACTATTGTCCTTGATCATCATGAAGTGTCCAGCGCGTTGCCTAACTCCTTAGCCTCAATAAATCCCTATCGTGAAGATTGTGATTTCCCCTTTAAAGGTCTTGCCGGCGTAGGCATAGCCTTTAACTTTCTTATCGCATTGCGCGGGTCTCTTAATAAAGAAGGTTTTTGGAAAAATAATAATCACCCTAACTTAAAAGAATATCTGGATATAGTAGCTTTGGGAACCATTGGTGATATCGTTCCTCTTACTGACGAAAACAGAATTTTCACAAAAATAGGGCTGGAACTAATCACCGAAGGTCAACGTCCCGGAATTAAAGCGCTGAAAGAAGTAAGCGGAGTTGATAATCAAAACATTGATTCTTCTAAAGCGTCTTTTTCACTTATACCCCGTATAAACGCCGCAGGACGAGTTGGCTCTCCTTATGAAGCGGTTAAATTACTGCTTTCGAATGATCCGGCAGAAGCAAGGGTACTTGCCGAAAAACTTGATTCCTACAATCGTCAAAGGCAATCAATGGAAAAGAAAATCCTCAGTGACATACTGGAAACCATAGGGAGTGATACTTCCATCGAAAAAATGAACTCTCTGGTCTACGCTTCCGATAAATGGCATCCGGGAATAATTGGTATTGTCGCTTCGCGGCTTGTCGAACTTTTCAACCGTCCTACTTTTATCATCAGCCTGCAAAACGGTGTAGGAAAAGGTTCAGGACGCAGTGTTTCGGGTTTCAACATTTACAAGGGAATTCAGCAATGTGAGCATCTTTTGCTTTCTTTTGGCGGACATTTTCATGCCGCCGGCATTTCCATCAAAGAAGAAAACATTGGTAAATTTACTACTCTCCTGGACAAAATAATAGGCAACATTTCTGATCTTTCCGAGATTTCTTCTCAAATAACAATTGATACGGAATGTCCTATAGAAGATATAAGCAAAAATCTGCTTGCACAAATGGAAATTCTCGCTCCCTTTGGCAGCAAGAATCCGGAACCATTACTTCTGGCCCGCAATGTTAAAGCCTCCTCTCCGATTATAGTAGGCAATAATCACCTTAAAATGTATGTCAAAGGCAATGGCACGTCTCTTGATTCCATATGGTTCAATATGGGCAAGTATCAGTCTTTTCTCAACGGCGCAAATCTCGATTTGGTCTTCACACCGCAGATCAACAACTGGAACGGTTCGGACGAAATTCAGTTAAAAATTAAAGACGTAAATATTATTTCTTAAAAAAGCAACGGAGGATACGATAAACATATGAATATAGCTGTCAAGGGGGCTTTATTTAACGCTCTTCTGTTCCCCGGATGGGGAGAGATTTTTCTGAAAAAATATACAAGAGGATTGTGTATAATCACAGCCACGATGGCCGGGATTTTATCTATTCTATGGTCTGTAATTCAAACTACAATAGCAATTTTAAAAGTTTCGCCGTTCAAAAAGGGGACTGTTACTTTCAGCTCTATTGTTCAACTGGCAATTGAATCCGTAAAAGCTCTGGATTTTTATTATCTCTTTTTGCTTTTATTTCTTATAATTTCTCTTTGGATTATCTCTATCATTGACGCGTATATTCTGGGAAAAGTAGAAATGGCAAAATCTAGTACCCCCTTTGATCAACAATCAGTTTCTCCTCAGGTTTGATTTCACCTGCATTAAGATATTCCACGTTATTTATTCCCACTGTGCAGATTTCACGGAATACTTTCTTGAAATTTTCTTCCCAGGAAGCACTGCCAATTTCGGGCGATATTTTTTCAATTCGCAATTTCAAAACATCTTCATGACCGGTGCGGCTGACAACGGCCTGAAGCGGAAGATTATTGAATTTTGCCTGAAACATTTTGATCTGGCTGGGAGCAATAAATAAACCGCGGACTTTTATGGCTTCCCCTACCCTGCCCGCAATTCCTGCCAAACGGTATGATGTGCGTCCACAGGGACAGGTTTCCGTAATTATACGAGATAAATCTCCGGTACCAAAACGCAGTAAAAAGAAAATATCGTTAAGTCTGGTAACCACAACTTCACCCATTTCTCCTTCGGGAACATTTTTCCCTGTTGCCGGATCAACGATTTCTACTATCGTTTCTTCGCAGATATGCCATCCTTTTTTTTGTGAGCATTCATAGGCGACATCTCCAACTTCCGTCGCTCCGTACATCTGATAAGTATCAATGCCGTAATCCTTTTCAAAAGAACGGCGCAAATCCGGCAAAAGCGGCTCGGCGGCAAAGCAGGCTTTCTTCACCAGAAAATCTTTCTTAAAATCGAACCCCAATTCTTTTGATTTATCAATTATTGATTTCAAAAAGCTTGGTGTGCCGACATAAGCGGTAACCTTCAAATCTTTGATTAACTGAACCTGTACCTGTGATGACGAAGTTCCAGAAGGAACAACCGTAGCACCGACCCTGCGTAAGCCATTATGGAAAGTAAGTCCGGCAGCAACTAGATGATATAAAAAAGCATTTAGCGCCACATCTTTCGGACCGATACCCGCGGCAAAAAAAGCCCTCGCCCATAAATAATCAGTTTCTGATAAATGCGGCTCATAAACCGGACCGGGAGAAGTAAAAATTCTATCAATTACAACATCCGGATTTTCCAAACCGGCATAAGGCGGCTGTTGCATTTCCATATCCACTAATTTTTCCCGCGACGTAACCGGCAGACACTCCAAATCTTCCCTCGATTTAATTTCTCCAGGATTGATACCGGCATCATCAAGCATTTGCTTGACTCGCGCTGACTTCTCATAACCAAGCTTCACCATTTCCACCAGCGCCTTATCCTGCTGGCTTTTTCTTTTTCTCTTCCCCCACGATTCTTTTTTATCAAATAAGTTAATCATACATTTCCTTTGAATTATTTTTTGCTACCAAGAGCAGACAATGTTCTTTGAACTGTCTTGTTTTTCGAATTTTTTTTTATTACTTCCCTTCCTGCGCTGGAATTAGCCAGAGAAAGACACACACGTCTCAATTCATTAACAGTTTTTAGACGATGTCCAACGGCTTCCGGACTCATATCAATCTTCATTTTCCAGACTCCTCAGATATTCAATATCGTCCTTGTCCTGACCGCTGTTGCGTAGAGATTTCAGTAAAATCAGACCTTCTGGAGATACTACCTTGAGAGGGCATCCTTCCCATTCTATTGTGGCGCGATCCTCCCAAGCTTTTTTTATTTCAGGGGTTACAATAAGTAAATCCAAAATAAAATATTCACCGGTCACTTTATCGACTTTGCTTAATCGTTGAAGCTTGACGGTGCCATCATTAAATTCCATTATCGCAGAAGCCATCGTATAGCCAAGTTCTTTCACTGCTTTTTTTGTTTCTTGAAAATCATTCGGCTGCACCATAATATCAATATCAAGAGTCGCACGGGGCTTGGCATAAATGGCGATAGCCAATCCCCCGCATAAAGCGTAATCTATTCCAGCCTTATCCATTTTCTGAATTAGTTTTTTCAGTTCTTTCAAAAGGTCCATTTCAATTCACTTATGTCTATAATTAATGCAGTCAAAGTTTCTTTTAAGGTACTCATCCCACTTCGCTGCGCTTCGGGGATAATTCGACCAGCAAGATTCAGTGCACTTTGTTTCTGAAGCTTGGGTCTCATTACAGCCAGCGCTTGCGGCGTCGATACGATTTCACATCTTTGTATGACTTTACCTCACCCGATGCTGCCATACCTAAATAAAATTCTTTGATGTCCGGATTATCGGATAATTCTTTGGACGTGCCTTCCATCATTATTTTGCCGTTTTCCATGACATAGCCGTAATGGGCAACCTGTAACGCCATCCGAGCGTTTTGCTCAACTAGAACAATCGTCGTTGCATGTTCTTCATTAATCTTTCTGATGATGCGGAATATTTCCTGCACAACCAGCGGCGCCAGACCAAGCGAAGGTTCATCAAGCAACAGAAGTTGAGGATGCGCCATTAATGCACGGCCTATAACCAGCATCTGCAATTCACCTCCGCTACAATATCCTGCAAGAGCTTTTCTTCTTTTCAATAGCGCGGGAAAATAATTATATACAAGCTCTAAATCTTGTTTATAGGGTTTGCCGAATCTTGTAGCTGTGCCCACACGAAGGTTTTCTTCAACAGTAAGGTATTTGAATGGCTGCCTGCCTTCCAGAACCTGAATAATGCCTTGACGAGTAATAAATTCCGGCGCCTGATTCTGGATATTGACGCCGTTGTAAATAATTGTTCCCTCGATTACTTTTCCGTTTTCCGGTTTGAGTAATCCTGATATAGCTTTAAGCGTGGTTGTTTTTCCGGCACCGTTACTGCCTAAAAGAGACACGATATGACCCTTCTCTACACTTAAAGAAACACCTTTAAGAACTTGTATAACATCTGAATAAACAACAGATATATTATTTAAATGTAAGAGTATGTCACCCATTTCTTGTCCTAATATCTAGTTTTGTCATATCGACCACGGCTATAGTCCAGCTATACTGGGGAGATATCTTATTTTAAAAAATATAAAGATTTCTCGCTTTCGCTTCGAAATGACATGTTTTTATGAGTTTCTTGAAACACCTTCTAATTTTCTAACCCCGCGTTGCTTCGCTTTGCGGGATAAGAAAATCTAAGCATTTGCTTTCAGCAAATAGCAAGATTTTCTAATACGAGAACGGCCAAAGCCGGAAACTCGAACGGATAATTCGCCATATTTCCGCAAGTCCCTTCGGCTCAATCAAAATAAATAGAACAATCGCCAGACCAAAAACAAATTCCCTCAGCGGTGCCATATTCAATCCCCAGCCGGCAATCGCGGGAACATTCATTAATATGCCCGTTACAAATCTCAGCAACTCGTTGAGCAGTGTAATGAATGTTGCCCCCAAAATAGCTCCCGGAATATTACCCATTCCGCCTATAATAACCATGGCAATATATTCAACAGAAAGTCCGAGATTGAAAGGTTCCGTCGTGATGCTGACCATGTAATAAGCCCAGAGAGCTCCGGCAAAACCGGCATAAAATGAACTGATGCCAAAGGACAATAGTTTGTATTTAAAAATCGGAATTCCCATCCCTTCAGCGGCACGGTCATTGTCACGAATAGCGATAAAAGCCCGACCGTACTTACTGCGGATGATATTTACCGCAAACCACGTCATGCAGACAAGGCTGATAAAAATCAGAAAGAAGAAAGCTTTATCTCCGGATATCTTCCAGCCAAAAATTTCCGGTGAAGGTAAAGTAATACCCATTGTGCCTTTGGTGAGGCTCTCCCACTGAATTAAAACGTATTCAATAATAAATTGTCCGGCCAGAGTCGCGATTGTCAGATATAGTCCCTTTAATCTGCCCGATGGAATGCCGAAAATCATGCCGACAAGCGCGGTAATGATTCCGGCAGCAGGAATGGCAATGTAAAAACCAACATCAAGTCTTGTCGCAAGAACGGCCGCTGCGTAAGCGCCCACACCAAAGAAAGCTCCATGCCCCAAAGAAATCTGGCCTGTGTAACCGATAAGAATATTCAAGCCGATGGCGGCAATCGCCGCGATGCCTATTGTATTGACAATGTAGAGCATGTAAGAGCTGAAAACAAATGGAGTCACAAGGAAAAGCAATGCCAGAAAAACACAAAGCGATAATCTGCCGAAATCAGTCTCGAAAATATTTAATTCCTGCTCATAATTCTCCCGGTAATTACCGCAGGGGTGAAAAGTAAATTTTCTCATTTTTGTTTATCTAAACCCTTTCAATTTCCACCAGGCCGAATAAACCATAAGGCTTGACCATTAAAATAAATACTAAAACAATATAGGGTACAACATCCCGTAATGACGGTGACAGATAACCTCCTGTGAATGTCTCCAGAAGTCCAATGATAATCCCGCCGATAATCGCGCCGCCGACGCTGTCCAGACCTCCTAAAATAACTACCGGAAACACCTTCAGCCCGATAGAGCTCAAATCATGAACATTGACTCCATTAATAATTCCCAGAACAATACCGCTCATGCAGGCAACAAGCGCGGCAATAGCCCAGGAAAGAGCAAACACGCGCCGTACATGAACTCCCAGAGAAAGAGCTGCTTTTTGATTATCGGCAACGGAGCGCATATAAATGCCCTGCGCGGATTTTTTGAAAAACAACCCAAAAAGCACAAGAAAAATAACACTGATAATCAACGTGGCCGAATAGACGGGCGCCACATAGATGGGACCGAATTGTATTCCCATTGTCTGCGGCAGGAATTCCGGATAGGTATGCAGATTCCCGCCCCAGATCAGCAGAATCATTCCTTTGAACATTGCCGCTAATCCCACTGTAAGCATGATGACAAAGATAAGTTTTTCACCGATTAACGGACGCAGGAAAAATCTCTCGATGAGAAAACCAAGAATAAAACAGCCGATCATGGTCAGAACAAAAGCGACATAAACCGGCAGTTGCGCCCAAGTCACCAGCGAAAGGAAAAAGAATGCCCCCAACGCCAGAAGTTCCCCGTGAGCAAAATTTAAAACGCTTGATGATTTAAAAATCATGACAAAACCCATCGCGGAAATGCCGTAGAGCACCCCCACACAAACACCGTTAACCAATAATTGCAGAAAAAATTCCATGTATCATTTCCTTTGTCAGTCGTCTTCTCCGGTCGTAGATGACCTTCAGGTTACGAAGGCCGGGAACCAGTTTAAATTATTTCTGGATGCCGGCCTTCGCCGGCATGACCAATGCAATTTATGAGACCATTATTAGCTCACATTGATAATATTGATAGTTGTTTCTATTTCGCCTACCCTTCCGTCGCGGTACTTGACTTTACCGGTAACCTCAATATTCTTCTGGTCGCTGTACATCCCTTCAATAATCTTTATATATAAGCCGTAAACAAATCGGCGGCGTACCTTGCCCGTGCGTGTCAGTTCTTCATCATCCGCGTCAAGAAGTTTATAAAGAAGAACAAATTTCTTAATTTTCATTACTTCGGGAAGCTGTTCGTTGACCCTGATAATTTCCTTTAAAATCAATTCCTCCACCGCCGATTGTTGGGACAAATCCATGTAAGTCGTGTATGGAATCATTCTTTCCTCAGCCCAGTTGCCGACATTACCCATATCAATATTAATCATAGCGGTAATGTAAGGGCGAGCTTCGCCGAAAGTAACCGCTTCCTTAATATACGGGCTAAATTTAAGACGTGTTTCAATAAAGTCGGGTGAAAAAGCCTCGCCGCTTTTATTGCGGATAATATCTTCCTTACGACCGATTATGAGCAAATGCCCGTCGCTGTCAATGTACCCCGCATCGCCTGTTTTCAGCCATCCTTTTTCAAATGCGTTCTGAGTTGACTGATAATCGTCATAGTATCCGTAAAAATTAGACTCGGATTTAACCAGCACTTCCTGATCCTCAGCTATGGTCACTTCAGTGAGCGGCAGAGGTTTGCCGACAGTTTCCAGTTTGACCTTGTCATCCGGTTGTATTTGAAATATACCGCATGCCTCAGTCAGTCCATAACATTGCTTCAGATTAAGGCCGATAGCCCGGAAAAAAAGGATTACATCGGGGCTGATAGGATGCCCTCCGGTAAAGGCACTGCGAAAATGAGCACATCCTATTCGGTCCAAAAGCGGCTTGTAAACGGACACGGACATTGTTTTATATAAAGCCCTCTGGAATAACGGAATGGGCTGTTTATTCGATTGCTTTTCTACAACGGATTTGCCGATTTTCTCACCCAGATAAAAAAGTTTCTTTTTCACCCAGCCGGCATCGGATATTTTTACGCGTATGCGGGAGGCCATATCCTCCCAAAAACGTGAAGCGGTAATAATCATTGAAGGACCTATGTCCCGGAAGTCCTCCAGAACAGTTTCTGCTGTTTCCGGAAAATTCATCACCATAGCGCTTTTCAAAGCAACTCCCATTCCCCACATCTGATCAACAATCCACGCCGGAGGGGACATGGACAGCCAGTTTTCTTCCGGTTCTATTTTTGTTTCCTCCAGCCATTGTACCGCCATATTAATAAGATTACGGTGCGATAACATGGCCAGTTTTGGAACGCCGGTTGTTCCTGATGTCTGAATCATGACAGCGGTATCTTCAGGACGGCCTTTATTTATTTCTTCATCTATATAATCGGGATGTTCTTTTAAAAATTTTTCGCCTATCTCAAGCAGTTCGGCATAACTGATCAGCCATGGCTCGTTACCGTATGAAGTCATACCTGTCGGGTCAATATAGACAACTTTTTTTGTCTGGGACAGCTTTTCTCTAGCCTCCAGAAGTTTATCAACCTGTTCTTGATCCTGAACGACAACCACGGGAGAATTAATACGTTTAATGGAAAAAGCCAGTTCATCGGCAATAGAGGAGGTAAACAAATTAAGAGTTGTCGCGCCTAGGGCATGCGCTGCCAGTTCCGCAAAAAGCCACTCCGGATGATTATGAACAATCATACAGACATTATCGCCACGCTTAAGATTCAGCGAGGCAAAACCTGCCGCCGTTTTCCGCACATAACGGCAGTAATCATCCCAACTATATTTCTGCCATATGCCGTATGCCTTTTCTCGTATAGCCGTTTTTCTATTACCGTACAGAGCGGCATTTTCGATTAACAACTGAGGCAGTGTTATATTATTTCTATTTTCTTTATACAAAATGTAACGCCTTATTTATAATGCTTCAGCTTCTCCCAAATAAGCCTTGATTACTTCAGGATTAACGCTAATCTCTTCAGCAGCACCCTCTGTTATTTTTTCTCCGAAATTCAAAACCATTATTCTCTGGGAAATACTCATAACAACGGACATATCATGCTCGACCAGAATTATCGTGAGCCCCCATCTTTGATTAAGTTCCAGCAGAAAGCGAACCATATCCTCCTTTTCTTCCATATTCATTCCGGCAAAGGGCTCGTCCAGAATCATCAGCCTGGGCTCCAGAGCCAGGGCCCGGCCAAATTCCACTCTTTTCATCATCCCGTACGGCAGCGAGCCAACGGTCTTTTTTCTGATGGACTGCATTTCCAGAAAATCTATTATTTCTTCAAGAATCTGTCGGTGACGAATTTCTTCTTCCCTGACGGAACCGGAAAAAAAGAAGGACTTGATAAAACTGTATTGGCAATGGATGTGCCTGGCCAGTGTCATATTAGCCAGAACAGTCATGCCCGGGAACAACTCTATGTTCTGAAATGTTCTTCCGATACCCACACCGACCAGTTCATGGGTAGGCAAATTTGTTATGTCTTTTCCGTTGAATGTTATTTTACCCTGCTGAGCCCTGTAAAAACCTGTTATACAATTAAGAAGACTCGTTTTGCCCGCTCCGTTCGGGCCGATAATGGCCATCAACTCGCCGGTATGAACCTCGAGGTCAACATCCTTTACGGCAACAACTCCGCCAAAACTTAATCTTAAATTACAAATTTCCAGCTCAGCTTTTTTATCTTCATCCCGCCGGTTAATCATGATGGAGGGCCGGCTGCGAAAAGCCTTCATCAAAACCTCTTCATAATATCTTGACTTTACCCCGTTAGAAAGCCCCGCTGTAAGCAGCGTTATAATGAGTCTTCCTTTTTCAGAGAACACGGAAGAGTAATACCCCTTGTTCGCCTACCCGTTGGAAGGTTGAACACTTTCTAACGGGGTTTACATGCCTCTACATATTCAATAATTTTATTTTGTCTTTACCTGGAATATAGAAATTCGTTAGTGGAATATAAGTCCCATCTTCTTTAACCTTAACCATTCGCGCGGTGAAAGACGCTCCATGATCGTCTTTAGTATATGTTATTGAAGGCACCAAACCGCCGAAATCTTCATTTTTGAATGATTCCAGCGCGGCATTTACAGTTTGCGGATTAATATTTTTATTCTTACTCATTTCATAGGCACGCTTGAAGGCGCGTTCCATAATCATGCCGACAACAACACCTTCCCAGTAAGAAGCATCAAAAGAATTGACTGTCTTGTATCTTTTCCACAATTCCTGCATCACTTTGATGCCACTGGAATCTTTATCTGAAGGCAATCCGCCTGGAAATTGCATAATCAGGCGGTCGCGAATCAAGCCTTTGCCCATTTTGAAAAAATCAGGATCAGTTGATGTCCATGTTCCCAGAAAAACCGGGGTGTAATTTATACGATCAGCGCTTTTAAAAGCGGTAATTATAGCAGAAGGCAGCATCTGCATAAATACATATTCGGCGCCGGCTTTTTGCAGACGAAGAAGTTCCGTGTTTAGATCAACTGTTTTAGCTGGAAATTCTTCTACTGCCACCAGATTTATGCCAAGTTGCTTAGCGTATTCTTTGCTCGGAGCATGAATAGAACGACCATAAGCGTTGTTGTATGTTAAAAGACCAACTTTGGGGGCTTCCTTGCCTTTATGAATAGCTTTAATATATTCCAATATGGCGTGACAATCCATTTTGTAACTTCCGAAAGGAAGATATATATAATCGACCGGCTTCTCCAAAATTTCCCAACTGGTTGAATAATTGATAGTCGGCACTTTATATTCCTGAATTATTGGTTTGGCAGCTAAACCTTCACCCGCACTCCACGTTGCGATAATATCAACATTATCCTGTAAAACAAATTTTTTCACAGCGGCAATTGCTTCGGGCACTTTGTAGGCTGTATCAACAGTAATCATTTTAATCTTGTTGCCATAAACACCACCCTTTACTTCATTCACATAACGGAAATAATCACGTTGACCTTTTTCATGAAACTGCCCCCATGTTGACGCAGGGCCTGTAAGATTAATAGCAGCTCCAACCTTGATAGTTTTGGCTTGTAAACTGCCCGTTCCCCCCATCAAAAAAACAACTGACAAAATTAAAATCAAAATTTTACTTTTCATTTGAATTTTCCTCCCCTTTTTATTTATTTTTAATTTTAAAATGCCATCTCAGTGGCAAAAAAAAACCGTGGGATTTTATCTGCCCACGGTTCATTTCCCCTGTTAATGGTCATGAATCTCTTTGGCAGACCCTATTAATAAAACTAAAAAAATAAAAGAATACTGCCCTTTTTAAAGAAATATTTTCCAGCATTTTCCTGTTACCTTTTGTCAGATGCATATAGAGTAAATATCATCAAAAAGTCAAGTAAAAAGAAACTTATGAATATATTATACCGCTGTGCGGGATAATTTCCAACAGCCTAAATAATTTGGCTATAAAACTTCAGTGCCCCTATAGTGCCCTTTAGGATATTTAGGTTATGCACTTCTGAAATCCGGGTCTAATTAATTCTTATCAATATCAAGTTTTTCGATCCTGTGTCGTAATGAATCAAAAGTAATCTTCAATAACTCCGCCGCTTTCTTTTTTGAGCCTTTTGTTTTCTGCAAAGCTTTTTCGATCAGCAATTTTTCGATTTTGTCCAGTTCAGCATTCAGATCTATTCCGCTGTCAGAAATATCAATATCAAATTTGGGAATACCGATTGTCAAGCTCTCCGGAAGGATTATATTGGAACTTTCCATGGCAACACCGCGTTCAATAATATTTTGCAATTCGCGAATGTTTCCCGGAAAATCATAATTCATCAATAATTCCATCGCGTAAGAAGAAATATTTCTTATTTCCTTATCCAGCAATTGCGAGTACTTTTCTATAAAAATGTTTATAAGCAGAGGAATATCCTCTCTTCTCTCCCTCAATGGAGGTATATAAATAGGTATGACATTCAAACGGTAATAAAGGTCTTCACGAAATTCTCCATTTTTCACTCTTTCCTGCAAATTCTTATTTGTCGCTGAAATTATTCGTACATCAACCTTAATATCTTCCGCCCCACCTATGCGCCGGAATGTTTTTTCCTGCACAACCCTCAAGAGCTTGACCTGTAAAGACGGTGACAATTCGCCTATTTCATCAAAAAATATTGTTCCTCCTTTCGCCATCTCAAAAAATCCTTGTCTGTCAGCGTAAGCTCCGGTAAAGGAACCCTTCATATATCCGAAAAGTTCGCTTTCCAGAAGATTCTCCGGTATTCCACCGCTGTTGATGGCTACGAAAGGCATCTTTGAACGTGAAGAATTTTCATGAATAGCTCTGGCCACAAGTTCTTTGCCTGTTCCGCTTTCTCCCAAGATCAGAATATTTGTCGAAGTATCGGCAACTTTTTTTATCGTCTCGAATATCTTAAACATTTCCCTGTTTATGCTGAGCATTCCACAAAATTCATTTACCGAAGGCGAAACTTCTCCATTTTCTTCTTCAGGATTAATATTTGCATCTAACCCCTTTTTCTGGAGGGCTGAACGCACAATTTTTTTAAGTTCATCCTGCCAATCCTTTCCTTTTTCCACATAATCATAAGCATCTTCTTTCATGGCGCTTAAAGCTGTTTCCGGAGAAGCAAAAGCCGTTATAAGAATGACTGTTGCTTCCGGTCTTTGGTCTTTAATTTTTTTGAGAAATTCAATCCCATCCATTTTAGGCATTTTTAAGTCTGTGATAATCAAATCGAAATCTGTCTTGCAGCATAAGTCAATCGCTTTAATAGGCTCTGATGCGCTGCTTACCTTATGGCCTTCCTGTTGAAGCATTATTTCCGTCAGTTCCCTTACCCCCGGATCATCATCAACGACTAAAATTTTCGCCATATTATTCCCCCATTAATGACAATAATTCTTACATTGCTTCTTTTTTTACAGGGAACCATACCCGGCAAGTTGTTCCCCTATTTACCGTGCTTTCTATTTTAATTTTTCCCTTATATCCATCAATAATATGGTTAACAATAGACAACCCCAATCCTATGCCTTTAGATTTGTTTGTGAAAAATGGATCGAATATCTTATTAAAATCATCTTCCTTTATACCGCATCCGGTATCCGATATTTTTATTTCAGCATATTCGTTTCCATCATCTTTTTTAATAGTTTGAGTTGCAACAGACAAAACTCCTCCTTTTTCCATAGCCTGAATGGAATTTAAAATAATGTTGCTTATAATTTGCCACACATGTTCTTTATTCGCATAGACTTGAACATTATCTGAAATCGCCTTTTCGATTTTTATTTCATCTGTCCACTCTTCATTAAATTTCACTTGTTCTATGACCTCTTCAACAACTTTTTTCATATCGACCAATTCATTTGATTTTGTAACGGGACGCGCCAGTAATAAAAAATCGCGGGTAAAATTTTCAATCTGGTCTTTACTGCGCAAAATTATTTCCATAAGGCGTTTATTAGTACCTTCCAGGGCTAATCCTTTTTTTAAAAGCTCTACGGAACCGGTTATTGCAGCCAACGGATTTCTTACCTCATGAATCCAACCGGACGCCATTTCCCCAATCAGTGCCATGTGCCTGCTTTGTTCGAGAGCCTTTTCCATTTGCTTGATTTGAGTTATGTCTTGAAAAATTAAAATATATCCGATTTGATTTTCGCTTTTTCCTTTCAGAGGCGATATCGACAATCCTAAATTAATCTTATTGCCTTTTTTTCCTTTCGTTACAATTTCTATTCTTGTTTTACTTTGTTCTTCAATGACTTCTTCTTTTAAAAAAGGCAGAAACTCCGGAAAATATTCATCAATCTTTCTGTTTTCGATTTTCAAACGTGAAAATCCGGTAATCTCTTCCGCAGCTTTATTAAAAGTCTTTATTATGTTATTTAAATTAACAGTCATAACTCCTGTGTAAACCGACTCAACAATACTGCGGAAAAGCAAATCCAACTGATTAAATTCCGATTCTTTCTCTTCCAATAAGGATGCCGTCTTCTTTTCCTGCTCCACTATAAAACTTGCCAAAAAAGCTACAAAATAAAAAGACGTGATACGCACTATAAGATTAGTAAGGGCATCAGCGGTATGGAGATTGCGATCATAGTGAACAATAGGAAAAGATGGCATTAAATTATAAACTTCGATATTGAGAAAAAGACCATATAATATACTGGCAATCGAAGCGATAAATATACTTCCCTTGCGACCAAGAAAGATTGTGGAATAAACTATTATGAGTGTGTAAAAAAGAGAAAAATCAATCTGCGTGTTTCCAAACATTAATATAAGAAAGGTAACCATAATGAGATCTACTGTTACCTGCAAATATATGTTTTTCTTGTAATTGACTTTTAATTTATAAAGAAAAGCATAAATGACTGAAAACAAATAAATTATGGCAACTATAATATAAAAAAAGCTGAGAATTATATCTGATATTGCAAATAAATCTTTTCTTATATCAATATAAACAGTTATAGTCAGAATAATTGTTACTAAGATAATTCTTGATATGGTCAGATAAAAGATACGTCGCGTATTTTTTTCTTTTGACAAAATATCTTCAGTAACCGCAGACATCATTGCTCCTTTTTATAAGAAAGCTTATTTTTTTTATATTATAATATTTTGAAAGTTTTGGCTAATAAAATTAAAAAATTAGGTTATACACTCAATAAATAAAATGCATAGGCCATTAATCTATATTTTAATTTCATTGACGGCAGGTATCGTTGTCGGCAGTTATTTCACAGTCTCGTCTTGCATAATGTTAATTGCCTCCACTTTAATTGTTCTGTTCGTTTTACTGAGTATTAGGAAGAAATGGATTACAACCGGATTTATTTTTCTAATCAGTTTTATTTTTCTCTTGGGCTTTTTCAATATACAGAAACAAAACTTTTTTCTGAAAAACGAACAAAATGTAATAAACTACATTGACCAAGGCAAGATTTCTATAGAAGGCATTGTCATCGAACCATCCATCTCCTATCCGGATAAAAATGTTTTAATATTGCAATGTATACGCATTAGGCAAGATACATCATATATTCCAACATCAGGAACCATACGTTTGACAATTCCAAACAACCTGGATTTTCAGTACGGTGATTTTGTTCGTTTTCGCTCATCATTAAAGAAAATAAATAATTTCCAGAATCCCGGATGTTTTAACTATGAGCGCTTCATGAATCTTCAGGGAATTTACGTTTCCGGTTATATCAAAGACAGTTCGGAAATTATTCTTCTCAGAAAAAATGCCGCTCATATCATAAGATTGAAATTAGAATCCTTTAGAATTTACTTAAAGCAATTAATTCAAAAAAACTCTCTTTCGCCGGAGAAGGAAATAATTGAAGCAATGACTCTCGGCAATAAGAATGAAATTCCTCCTGATGTGCGGGACATTTTTAATAAAACAGGAATTTCACACATACTTTCCATCTCCGGCCTGCATATTGGAATGGTAGGGGCGACATTTTTTTTATTAATTTTTCTTATTTTAAAATCGTCCGAATATTTGATGCTCAAATTCAATATAATAAAACTGGCCGTAACTGCCGCGTTTTTAATTATAGTTATTTATGCATTAATTGCGGGGATGGGAATTCCTGTAATGCGGGCGACACTTATGGCATTTATCTTTTTGTCAGCTCTTCTCTTTGGGAAACAAAATGATCTTTATAATACCCTGGCACTTGCCGGTTTGATTATCCTGGTTATTTCTCCCGAGGCTCTCTTTGATATTTCTTTCCAACTTTCTTTCATGTCCGTTCTGGCTATAATTTTTATAGTTCCTCGTTTTAGCAATTCTCTCCCGGAAAAGATTTCTATTCTTCCTTTTTGGATACAAAGCATTATCCGATATACATACCTGACTATTATTGTATGCATTGCGGCAACTATAGGAACCCTTCCTTTAATAATTTACTACTTTCACCGCGTATCTTGTGTGGCAATCATTGCCAATATTATTGCGGTTCCTCTTTTGGGAACTCTTACGCTTGCCGTATCTATGTTTTTTATCCTCTTCTCTTTCTCCCCGGTGATTTCCGGTTTTTTTGTTCAACTGGCTACCTTTTTTACACAAGTATCAATAACTATAATAAGCAAATTGGCGGCCCTCCCCTTCTCATCCATATCTTTGATTAAACCTAATATGATCGAAATAGCTGCCTTTTATTTATTAATCTTTCTTGTTATTCGATTGATTGATGAAAAGAAAAAAAGAAATATAAAAGATGAATTTTCTCCATTCCGATTTACAGCAATAAAATATTTATTGATTTTTGTGGTTTTGTTTTTCGCAGCGGATATAACTTACTTTATATTCAAAGACAAATTATCATCTGACTTACAAATTACAATTATTGATGTGGGACAGGGGAATTCTACTTTAGTACAGTTTCCCAAAGGGGAAAACATGCTTATTGACGGTGGTGGTTTCTTGAATTGTTCTTTTGATGTAGGAAAATGTGTAGTCGCTCCTTTCCTGTACAAAATGAGAATAAGTAAAATTTCTACCGCTGTGCTCAGTCACCCTGATCCCGATCATTTACTGGGGCTGATTTACATTTTAAATAATTTTAAAGTTAGTCAAGTATGGAAAAATATTTTACACGTTGATTCAGATGTTTATCCTCAATGGAGAGAAACCATCAAACTCAATAATATAAAAGTTTTTTTAATTTCCAATAAATTACCCCCAAAAATAATTAACGGTGTCAGAGTTAAGGTATTATGGCCGGATAATAATTACTTTAAAAAAATTAAAAATCTTTCTGATGGTGATGTGAATAATTCGTCCGTGGTTTTAAAGATAACTTTCGGGAAAATGAGCTTTCTTATACCGGGCGATATTTCAGCCGCCATTGAAAAAAAACTCATTAAATCCGGTGCCGATTTAAAAAGTGACGTGTTGGTGGTCCCTCATCACGGGTCCAATCACTCCAGCAGCAATGAATTCATTAAAGCCGTTGCCTGCCGTTATGCTGTTGTAAGTGCCGGGGAATCAAATATGTTCAGGCACCCTCACCCGTCAGTTCTCCAACGATACAGGAATGCGGGTGTGAAGATTTTTCGCACAAATGAAGATGGTGCGGTAACTTTTAAGACAAACGGAAAAAATCTTCTTATCAATACATTTGTGCGTAGTGGATATTGAGGGTAATTTCTGATTCAAATATATTGACTTTAAATGTTTTGAGTTTATAATTCCCAAATACGGGAAATCATATTATTTTCAGAACAATTTCGCCGATTCTTAACGGAAAGCACTCTATGAAGAACAAAACAAAAATCACATCCGCAAAAAAAAAGCGGGCTAAAACCACATCCCCTAAAATATTTTTACCTCCAAAGGGAAAAAAAGAGAAAGGTAAAAATAAACCTGTACGGGAATTTCCTTTTTCCGGAAAAATTTCTGTCCAGCCGATAACAGGCAAAAAAAGTAACATCAGCAAGCGAAAACTGACGAATAATAATCTTTCCGAATACCAAAAAAAATTCCCGCTTACTTTTCAACTTAATCCCAATGCTATGGCCATCACAGATTTTGCCACGTCAAAGTTTATCGATGTTAACAAAGCTTTTATCCGTCTGACAGGTTATTCCCGCAAGGAAGCCATCGGTAAATCATCGTTTGACCTAAACATGTGGACCAATCCGAAAGACCGGGAAAAAATAATCAACGAATTAAAGATGACAGGAAAATCCAAAGGAACTGAAATCATGGTCAGAAGGAAAAACGGTGATATTCTGACCATGATTTTCTCTATTCAATTCATTGACATACATAAAAATCGATACCTTTTAAGCATTGCCCAGGACATCACTGAACGCAAGCAAATGGAAGAAGAACTCTGGAAAAGCCGCGAGAATTACAGAAAACTATTCGAAGAGCATTCAGCCATCAAACTGATAATTGATCCTGAAACAGGCATGATTCTCGACGCTAATCAAGCGGCTGCTAATTTCTATGGCTGGACTCGCAATGAAATCAAGAAAATGAAAATATGGCAAATTAATATTCTTCCACCTGAGGAAGTCAAACAAGAAATGAAAAAAGCGCTAACTCAGGAAAAATTTCATTTCGATTTCCGTCATCGCCGTGCTGACGGCTCCATTAGAGATGTAGATGTTTATTCCAGTAAAACAGAAATGAACGGTAAGGATGTGCTTCATTCCATAATTCATGATGTAACAGAGCCTAAGAAAATACATGAGGAATTGAAGAAAAGCGAAACCAATTTTCGTCTGCTGGCGGAAAATGCTCCCGATGCTATTTTTATAAGGACCGGCCGCAATTTTGTTTACGTCAATAATGCAACACTTAGGTTATTCGGCGCTCATTCTGTCTCCCAGCTTATAGATCAACCTGTAATGGATAGGATACATCCCGATTCGAAAGAAACGGTTGGTGAACGCATGCGCCTTTTGGATGAGAACAGAACCGCTATTCCATTAACTGAACAGAGATATTTAAAACTCGACGGAACTGCTGTTGACTTTGAAGTATCCGGAGTGCCTTTCATTTACCAGAATCGGGAAAGTTCGCTGGTTTTCATCCGCGACATTTCCGAGCGCAAGAAGGCGGAAAAGGCCCTTATACTGATCAAAAAGGCGGTGGAAAGCACAAGTGAAGCCATTGGAATGTCCGATCCGGAAGCTCATCACTTCTATCATAATAAGGCTTTTTCCGAACTTTTTGGATACACACCGGAAGAACTTGAGTCTTTGGGAGGGGGCCCACACATTTATGCAAGCAAAGAAATCGCTCGCGAAGTGTTCGATACAATCATGAGAGGAGATTCGTGGTATGGAGAGTTGGACATGACATCAAAAAGCGGCAGAAAATTCCCTGTTCTGTTGCTTGCAGATGCAATAAAAGATGAAAGTGGCAAGATTATCGGACTTATAGGATTACATACGGACATCTTCAAACATAAAAAGGCGGAGGAAGCTATACTGCATGAACGCAACTTTAATCAGGCAATTATGGATGTGCTGCCGGGATTGTTCTATGTTATTGGCACCGATGGTTTGTTCATTAAATGGAATAAAAACTTCCGGGAAATCTCTGGTTATTCGGACAATGAATTGGCTAGTATGACTCCATTTGACGTTGTCTTGAAATCTGAAATAAGTGTCGGGCAAAGAGCATTGGAAAAGGTTTTTGATGGAAAATATGTTTTGTTTGAAGCTCATTTTGTTTCTAAAAACGGAACTACAAGACCTTATTTGTTTACCGGAACAAAATTGATTTATGAAGGGAAACCATGTGCCGTCGGCATAGGAATTGACATCAGTGAACGAAAAAAGGCGGAGGAAGAAATCCGCATACTAAATGAATCACTTGAACAGCGAGTGCGTGAACGGACTACCGAACTGGAAGCTTTTTCCTATTCGGTTTCTCACGACCTGAGGGCACCGTTAAGAACAATTGAAGGTTTTGGCCTTGCTTTAATGGAAGATTATGAAGACAAACTTGACCCGCGCGCCCAAAGCCATCTTCAAAGAATCAGAAAAGCAACCAAAAACATGGCGGAACTCATCGAAGACATGCTGAAACTCTTCAAAATAACCAGAACGGAAATGGATGTCATAAAAGTCAATCTCTCCGGTATGGCCCAATCCATCATGGATGAACTGTGGAAATCCCAACCCAACCGGCATGCCGACATCATCATTGCCGAGTCTCTGCAGGATATGGCGGATCCGAGATTAATACGCATCGTCCTGGAAAACCTGCTGGACAACGCCTGGAAATTCACGGGAAAACAAGAAAAAGCCAGGATAGAATTTGGCTCAACAAAAATAGATAATGAAAAAGTATATTTCATTCGGGATAACGGAGTCGGCTTTGACATGGAGTACGCCAATAAACTGTTCTCACCTTTTCAGCGACTGCACAGCGTGGATGAATACCCCGGCACTGGAATAGGTTTGGCTATAATTAAACGCATTATTCACCGTCATAATGGTAAAGTCTGGGCGGAAGGGAAACCCGGTCACGGCGCGACTTTCTATTTCACCCTTCAGAGCGATCACATTCGGCATCAGCTTATCTAATACACATCAAATTACAGAAAAAGATATCGTTTCCTAATTTGTATAACTTCTTAGAAAATCAGCAAAATACAATGATAAGATTTCACTAAAGGCAATATCGCCATACGCAAATCGGCAATTTGAAAATAAGTCGTTATGAACTTTTTTCCCATTGCGAAGAACAACTGATTATGTTAGAGAAAATCGCTTTGAATGATGGTCATCACGGGAATGAACCCCAAGGCAATCCCGATTGCTATCGGGACTGGACCCTAATTTACGCCCAAAGGGCCAGGGTATTATATCCATGCTTAGGCAGGATAATTCGACACACAAGCTTCAGCACACGCTGTTTCTGAAGATTGGGTCTCATTACCCTCCGCTTTCAGCGGGATTGTTATATTGCCCCGCTATGCTTCGCACGCGGGATAATTCGACTTACAAGTTTCAGTGCACTTTGTTTCTGAAACTTGGGTCTCATTAAAATTTGAGTCTCACGAATAAATTATGGAAAAAATTACGGCAATTAAAGGCTTTAAAGACATTCTGAGTGATGAAGCTCTTTTATTTTGGAAAGCTGAGTCCATTGCCCGCCGCGTTTTTAACTCTTTCGGTTTTCGGGAAATCCGCGTTCCGATTATGGAAAAGACAGAACTTTTCCAGCGGAGCATCGGGGAAACAACGGATATTGTTGAAAAGGAAATGTACACTTTCGCCGATAGAAACAACGAATGCTTGACCCTGCGGCCGGAAGCCACTGCTTCAATCATCCGCGCTTTTATTGAACATAACATTTACGCTGCCGAACAAATAACCAAGCTTTTCACTATCGGTCCGATGTTCCGGCGGGAAAGGCCGCAGAAAGGACGTTTCCGTCAATTTAATCAAATTAATGCCGAACTTTTAGGTGAAGAACATCCACAATCTGATGCTGAAATAATTTCCATGCTGATGCATTTTTTAGCCAGCGCCGGATTAAAAAATTTACAATTGGAAATCAATTCCCTGGGTTGCTCTTCCTGCCGGCCTGCATTTTCCAGGGCAATCATTAATTTTTTGAAAGGAAGAGAAGAAAATCTTTGTCCAGACTGCCGCAGGCGGACAAATACCAACCCCCTGCGGGTTTTTGACTGCAAAGTTCAAACCTGCGGCGAAATTATCGCCAATTCGCCAAATATTCTTGATTTTCTATGTTCTGACTGTGAAAATCATTTTGAACAGGTAAAATCCTTTCTCGATGATTTACATATATCTTTTAGCATTAATCCCCGGATGGTTCGTGGACTTGATTACTACACCAGAACCGCGTTTGAAGTAAAAACGAACGCTTTGGGCGCACAAAACGCTGTCGCCGGCGGAGGAAGATATAATGGCCTGGTAAGTTTTCTCGGCGGACCGGAGGTTCCCGGAATCGGATTTGCCGTTGGATTGGAAAGACTTATAGCCTGTCTGCCTAAAGAAGGAAAAGATAATTTTAATACCGATTTATTTATTGCCGCACTGGGCAATCAAGCACAAAAAATTGCCTTTGGCTTGACCAACGAACTGCGGTACGCCGGAATATCCGCGGAAATGGATTATTCTGATAAAAGTCTGAAGTCTCAATTGAAACGTGCGGACAAACTGAACAGTTACTTTACTCTCATTCTCGGCGACAAGGAAATTGATGAAAGACAGGCTTTATTAAGAAATATGCAGACAAAGAACCAGCAGAAAATTAGCATTGATGGATTGTCCGATTCAATAATTCAAATTCTTAAAGAAAGGTAAAAAAGCTTTGGCTGATTTCTTAACGAAAGACAAAAGAACCCATTACTGCGGAAGCGTGAATATTTCTCATATCGGACAGGAAGTTGTACTTATGGGTTGGGTTCATCGCCGGCGCGATCACGGCGGCGTTATTTTTGTGGATTTGCGTGACCGCGAAGGAATTGTACAGGTGGTTTTCAACCCTGATGCCGGAGAAAATGTTCATGGAGAAGCGCACAAAATTCGCAGCGAATTTGTCCTTGCCGTTAGGGGAAAAGTGCGCAAAAGACCCGATGGTATGAAAAACCCGGCGCTGAAAACCGGTGAAATTGAGGTAATAGTTTCAGAGCTGGAAATAATGAATGAATCCAAGACACCTCCTTTTTCTCCTGATGATGAAGAAATTTCGGAAAATGTGCGGCTCAAATACCGCTATCTGGATCTGCGCCGTCCGGTAATCCAGCAGAATTTATTCTTAAGGAGCCGTCTTGCCGCCTCCGCCCGCCGTTACTTTGAACAAAACGGTTTTATTGAAGTGGAAACTCCTTTTCTCGGGAAAAGTACTCCGGAAGGCGCACGTGATTATCTTGTTCCCAGCAGAATTTACAAAGGAATGTTTTACGCGCTGCCGCAATCGCCCCAGATATTCAAGCAACTACTGATGGTTTCCGGTTTTGACCGCTACTACCAAATCGTGAAATGTTTCCGTGACGAAGATTTACGTGCTGATCGCCAACCTGAATTCACGCAAATTGATGTGGAGATGTCCTTTATTACCGAAGATGAAATCATGCAGATAATGGAAGGATTAATGGCGGCAATATTTAAGGATTGTCTGGGGCGGGAAATTAAGCTGCCCTTACCCCGGCTTACTTATCAAGATGCAATAAACCGTTACGGTAAAGATAGCCCCGATGTCCGTTTCGGCATGGAACTGGTTGACTTGACCCCCATAGTTAAAAAGTCCGGTTACAAGCTCTTTGGTGAAGTTGCCGCATCTGGCGGAATCATCAAAGCCATTAAAATAGAACAGGCTGACGGTCTATCCCGCAAAGACCTGGACGGATTAAAAGATTATGTCGCAGTATACGGTGCCAAAGGATTAGCATGGGCAAAAGTCAACGCCTCCGACTGGACATCGCCTGTTTATAAATTCCTGAAGCCCGCGGAAGTAGAACAAATAAACCGTGCCATGAACGCTAAAGAAAGCGATATAATTTTCTTTGTAGCTGACAAGCCCCGCATCGTTAACGATTCACTGGGCAATTTAAGAATACATCTGGCAAAGAAGCTGAATTTAATCGATCCCGAAGCGCTGGCTTTTGTCTGGATTACAGAATTTCCGCTGATGGAATATTCCGAAACGGAAAAACGTTTTGTCTCCACTCATCATCCTTTCACATCTCCTTTTCTGGAAGATTTGCCGCTGCTTGCCGGCAATCCCGGCAAAGTCCGGGCACGCGCTTATGATCTGGTTCTCAACGGCTCTGAAATAGGCGGCGGCAGCATTCGTATTCACCGCAAAGATATACAGACGCAGGCATTTTCCGCCCTCGGCTTATCTGATGAGGATGCCCGCTTCAAATTCGGGTTTCTTTTGGACGCTTTGGAATACGGCGCTCCTCCTCATGGCGGCATAGCTTTCGGATTGGATCGGTTAGTCATGTTAATGACCCATGCGGAATCCATTAGGGATGTCATTGCTTTCCCGAAAACACAAAAAGCATCCGACCTGATGTCAGACGCACCTTCGAGAGTAAGTATCGAGCAGTTGATGGAATTATCGTTGAAAATCGTTTAATCTTTAAGATATTGGAGTACGTGATGGCAAAATCCAAAAATGAAAAAAAATTGAACGCCTCCAGGCGTAAACAGATTAAAAAATTTAAATTAAAAGAGGTGGATAAGCCAAACCTTTACAAGGAAATATTTCCCTACAGCGATGTATGCAAAATTTCTTTTGACAAAAAAACTGTTCCGATGCACCCGGCAAAAGAAATTTTTATCACCGACACAACTTTTCGCGACGGCCAGCAGTCACGGCCGCCTTACACGGTGGAACAAATTTTTAAAATTTTTCAACTCCTTAGCAGGCTTGGCGGCCCCAACGGAGTTATTCGTCAAACGGAATTTTTTCTCTACAGTAAAAAAGACAAAGAAGCCGTGAAAAAATGTCTGGATCTGGGACTGCGTTATCCGGAAATCACAGGCTGGATAAGAGCAGCAAAAGAAGATATTCCTCTGGTTAAGGAATTAGGATTAAAGGAAACAGGCCTGCTCACCTCTGTTTCCGATTATCATATTTTTCTTAAGCTGAACAAAAAACGAAGCCAGGCAATGAATGATTATCTGAGCATAGTTAAATCTGTTCTTGATTTAGGCATAGTCCCCCGCTGTCATTTTGAAGATATTACCCGCGCCGATGTTTATGGTTTTTGCATTCCCTTCGCACAGGAACTGATGAAATTAATGGAAGAAAGCGGCATTGATGTAAAAATCAGACTCTGCGACACTATGGGATACGGTGTTACCTATCCAAATGCTTCCCTGCCCCGTAGCGTGGGCAAGCTCATCCATGCCTTCATTTATGACGCCGGCGTTCCCGGCCATCTTCTGGAATGGCATGGTCATAACGATTTTCATAAAGCCATGATCAACGCCACAACCGCCTGGCTTTATGGTTGCAGCGCGGCCAATTCCACGCTTCTGGGACTGGGTGAAAGAACAGGAAATCCACCTATTGAAGGTTTGATTTTTGAATATATCGCGCTTAAAGGAACAAAAGGAATTGATACGACAGTAATTACTGATATTGCCGAATATTTTGAAAAGGAAATCGGAGTAAAGATACCGCATAATTATCCCTTTGTCGGTTCGGGATTCAATGTGACCAGTGCCGGTGTTCACGCCGATGGTCTCATTAAATGCGAAGAAATTTACAATATATTCGACACCAGAAAGATTTTAAACCGACCGATTACCACAACTATTACCGACAAATCCGGCAACGCCGGTATTGCTTTCTGGATTAATCAACGTTTTAACCTGGAAGGCAACAAAATTGTGGACAAACGGCATCCGGCAGTTTCTAAAATTCATAAATGGGTCATGGAACAGTACGAAGCCGGAAGAATAACTTACATTTCTCCGGAAGAAATGGAAAAGAAAGTCCGTCTGCATCTTCCGGAATACTTTATGTCGGAATTGGAAAAAATAAAATATATGGCTGAGAAAGCAGCCGTCGCCGCAGTCAATCAGATTATTGAAAATCCTTTGATGAGGAGCATGAATCCAGAAGATCAGGAACCACTTATGCAGAGTGTTGTCGACGAACATCCATCCATCCAATTTGCCTATGTGGTTGATATGAATGGTCGAAAAACTACCAAAAATATCACAAACATTGCCGACCGTGTCAAATATGAAAACTATGGAGTTGGAACAGACCAGTCTGACAGGCAATGGTTTATAAATCCGCTGCGTACAGGCAAGGTTTTTGTTTCCGACTTCTTTATTTCCAAGATGACCGGTATTTTGTGCTTCACAGTCTCCGCACCTATTGTTAATGATCAAGATGAAATGATAGGAATTTTCGGCGTTGATATTCAATTCGAAGACTGGGTGAAGAGAGCGGAAGATATGGAAGATATGGATCACATCACTTTACGTGAACAGTATACAAAAATTAAATCAAAAGCCAAACACGGCCGTCCTTAATTAGACCCGGTTTATTGAAATTGGAGGTATTTTATGTAAGCTTATAGTGTTTTTCTCTAAATAATCTCAAACAGGCCTCAGCCACATCATCATCATAAAGGATTCCCTTGTTTTTCTCGATTTCCTGAAGAGCTGCTTCAACGCCCAGTGCCGCGCGATAAGGACGATGGGAAGACATGGCCTCCACCACATCTGCAACGGCCATAATGCGCGCCTCCAGTATAATTTCATTTCCCTTCAGATTTTTTGGATAACCTGACCCGTCCATTCTTTCGTGGTGCTGGTAAACTATATCCGCCAAAGGCCAGGGTGATTCAATATCCTTCAGCATGTCGTATCCGCTCTGAGCATGTCCCTTTATCAGAGAAAATTCAAGGTTTGTTAATTTGGTAGGTTTGGCTAATATTTCTCCCGGAACGGATAATTTCCCGATGTCATGAATGGAACCTGCCATACGGATTCCATCAATTTTTTCATTGGACAAGCCCATTTCCAAAGCAATTCTCCGGGCAATGTCCGCAGACCTCACCTGATGACCAGCTGTATAGGGGTCTCTCATCTCTACGGCAGATATTAAGACCTTAATTAATACGCTATAAGATTTTCTGAGATTTTCGAGGGTTCGTTGCAGTTCCTCTTCCGCCTGCCTGCGCTCGGTAATGTCTCTGGTTTCACCAATTACCAATGTAGGGTTACCATTTTCATCCCGTATGAAACTGGAGGTGCTTTCAATCCACACCAGATGACCGTCCTTGTGGCGGGCTTGCAGTTCTAATGAGTATTTATGGACATCAGGCGGCACAGTTGACAACGCTTTGGGCATTTCCCTCATAAATGCATCCACCATTTTCTGAAAAGATTCCGGAGTGAGGATTTTCCTCAAAGAAAGATTTTTAAACTCATCCATCGTATATCCATACATTTTCTCCACAGACGGGCTGTAATAGATCATTTTTTTTGAGTTTAAATCCATGAGCCATACATTTTCTGTTATATTGTCTGCCAGCAGACGGTATTTTTCTTCACTTTTTTTCAGCTCTTCTTCCACCCTTTTGCGTTCGGTAATGTCTCTGCCTTCGCCCAGTATGGATAAAGGTTTGCCATTCTCATCCATGATGAAGCTGTACATGGCTTCAATCCATACGGCACTGCCGTTTTTACGGAGGCATTCTATTTCCAGAAGACGCTTTTCAGAAGGAGTTGTCGATGCCTTCTCCATCTCTATTAGAAAAACTTCCATTGCCTTCTGAAAAGATGTTGCCGTGAGGAGTTTATCCATCGTGAGTTGACTAAGTTCTTCGAGAGTGTATCCCAGTAACTTCTCCACAGACGGGCTGATATATGTCATCTTTAAGTTCAGATCCATCAGCCATACATAGTCTTTCATATGGTCGGCAAGAAGATGGTACCTTTCCTCGCTTTTTTTCAGCTCCTCTTCCATCTTTTTGCGAGTCTTGGAAGTAATTGATGATTTGGTTTTGCTTATCATTTCATTCACTTTTATCTTGGCATTAAACTGCTTTTGCTGTGAACGTTTGCGGGACTATTTTTTTGTTTTAATTATACATGCCTTATTAAAATAAGGGAAGAATGATTTTGAATGTCAAGATCACTTTTACCACAAAATGCGGCGGGCAAATTACACCAATTGCAGATTAAAAGCCTGAGTATTAGTCAAAGACTGACGATTTAAGGATTTTTATGAACATCTATTTAATACTTCTTATCAACCTTCATTTACTAACAACAGATTGATAATCAGGCATATAAACAATTTGAGAAGCGTCTTCCGTCATTTTTATAACACTCTTGCTCAGTTGAAAGATATACCTGTTCAGATAAAAATCAAAAAAATCTGAAGGATTGTTGTCAATCATCTGGGTTTTTCCATCAGCAGCGAGCATCTTTCCGAAGATAACCATGCCGTTGAACATGTATATATAGTTTTTTGCATCGGGAACAAGCAATGAATAATTGACTCTTGCTGGTTTCTCTTCGCCAACTTTTACATCAATGCAGTTATTTTTGGTGTTAATTTGAACATCAAGGACATTGGCTATTTGTTTCGGCGGTGGCATGATGCCGAGGGTGTCAACATACATTGTGTTTTTTACTATTGATAAACCTATTCCAGGCTTGATCGGTAAAACTTGTTCCAGTTTAACCCTGGACAAATCCATAAGGCCCTTGACAAACGGAAAACCGAGAGACTTTACTTTTTCCGCTTCTATCGCCAGCCTGTTTGTTGATTTATCCAGTCCTACCCTGGACGTCATCTCAAAGGGGAACCACGCCGCTAGTTTTTTCAATCCGTTTATTTCGCGCATTCCCATCAGTTCAAAAGGAAGCGACGCGTCCAGTTTCATCCATCCCTTTACTTTGAGCATTCCCACCTTCTTGCCGTCAACTTCCATTTCGGTTGTTGACATTTTAACCTCTTTTAGAGGTGCGCCATCATAATTAAAAATTAATTTGCTGAAGATTGCATCCATAACTGAGGGGTCTATTGACACCTGCCCGCTGATTACTTTAATGGCGAAAGAATTCACATTGTTCATATCCACGTATTTGTATGGTTTGATGGTCTCGGTTGTCGACACCATATTATGTATATTGACATATATATCCTCCTGAAATCTGAATTTCACGTTTTTGAGCACCATATAGGGGTATCCTGTTGAAGGTATCCACGATACTTTAGGTTTTACGGTTTGCTCAACAATAGATGTGCCCGCAGCCGATGGAGTTGCGGCCGGTCTCATATATTTGAAATAGTAAAAGATAGCAAAGGCAATTACAACCAACACAACGACGCATACTAATAATTTTTTCATGAATGTGACCTCCCCCCGAAAAGTTTGACGCATTTTAAGTTAAAATTTTATCATTTTCAACTATTATTGTTTATAATATATTGAATTAATGAAAGTAAAAGCAGTTTAAACTTTGAACCTGTTTTTTTAAGCATTTTTATGTTCAGCTTCCCATTCTTTTTTCCATTCTTTTTCCCATTTCAGCTGATCATTTTCGTTTATCAGCCTTCTACCTTTGAGGAAAAAATCAGAAAGCTCAGAATGCTTCTTCAGGTATTCTTTTTTTATGCTTTTAAGAAGATCTATCACTGTATAATAGCACTCTATATAGCAATTTGTCTGAGCATTAGACAGAGTTTTCCCCCATGCGTATCCTATTATTTCCTTGGTAATATAAGCAAATTTAACAATTTCCTGATTGGTGAGATTTACTTTCATAACTTATTATCTATAGAGGAAAGATGATCTTAGTTTTTTTATTATATATATCATAAAATGAAAAATGAAAAAATAAGAATAAATACTTAATTTGAGAGCTTAATTAAATAAAGAAACAGAACGTCCGCATAGCTTCTATTTTTCAAGTATTATTTTATAATAACAGTGAGCTTTATTATACATGGTAAAAGGCAGCAAGAGAACCGCTATGCAGTTCAGCATTGTATACTTACGGAAAATTCTGACAAATAATTTTGCCAGAAAAGGAAATTCAAAATATTTTCTCGCCAAAAGTTGAAGCTTAGCCAGATTAGGCTTGACATATTGGGACAAGTCTTTTTTAAGTTTTACCTTAAATCCCACATGACCGGCCATTTCCAGCCAGGAATCAATTTCTTCGAAACTGTTCACAGACATTGATTTTTCCACAATTACGGCTGCTTCAACTAAATTATCAGGCAGGCTTTCAAACCCATTTTGCCTGAATCCGTCATAAACGACAAATTGCCCACCCTTCTTAAGAACTCTGAAAACTTCAGATAAAACCTGCCGCGCGTCACTGCCGTGACAGATTGCTTCCACATCGAAAATTAAATCAAATGAAGAATCTTCAAAATCCAGTTTCTGAAAGTCTCCATAAGTAAGATACAAATTTTGAATACGATTTGATTTACTTTTAGCAATTTTCAAATTCTTTTCGCTTATGTCAATTCCTGAAAATTCAATTTGAGGTAATTTTTTTGCCAGAAATACGGAATTGAAGCCCTTGCCGCATCCCAATTCCAATACATTTTTTACATTAGATAAATTTATCAATTCTATGATTTCATTTAACTGAGCAAAAAATCCTTGTTTATTAAAGATGCCGTCGTAGTTCAGCGCCAGATGATAAGATCCTTTATAGGAATGGATGAAACTATATACAACGCTGCTATTACGGTAGTAATTTAAAACACTTTCGATATCAATTTTTTGATTAAGTACATTTTCTGTAGGAAAAACCAAATTAATTTTCTGTAAATATTTATCCAGCTCATTCAAATTAATAACTATCTCTTTATTCATATCTTAATAGTACTTCATTAATGTCTATCTTACATGTCCGGTTTTTCTTTTCGCGTCGTACAATGCAGCATCAATTCTGCGCAGGACATCATCAAGGTTATTTTCATCTTTATTCGGTGTTCCCATTCCGAAACTGACACCGACAGGCAATCCGTTTTTAAGTGCCCATTCATTGAATTCACCTTTAATCCTATTCATAACAGGCTCCGCATTATTAATGGATGTGTCCGTGAGAATCATGACAAATTCATCGCCGCCGTATCTCGCGATTATATCGTTTTTTCGAAGTCTCGATTTGGCAATTTGGGAAAAACACTGGAGGACCTTGTCACCCATATCGTGACCAAACTGATCATTGACTTGCTTGAATCTATCCAAATCAGCGAATATGAATACCAGGGGCATATGCGTCCTCTCGGTAAGCAGAAGCAGATATTCGGCAGATCTCCTAAAAGCCCGTCTGTTCAGTATGCCCGTCAGCGCGTCGCGTTCACTGTTTATGATTGCCTCCATTTTCATTTTCTCCAGACGATGGACGAGCAGATACGCATAAAATACGGCAACGTTGAGCAAAATGACAAATAAATAAAGGTTATATGGAGGCGGGCTTTTTATAAGAATGAAATGATAAACTATCGCTATTGAGCCAAGAATAAATGCTCCAACCATACATTCAATAAAAATGCGCAATCCATGCTGAATACCGTTTCCTAGAGTGGCAATAACGAGCAATCCCGCCGTAGGAGGTATTATATAGGGATCAAACATCAGTGCCATGGCCGCCGCCAAAGTGTCCGTCCACGCGCCCGCGCGAATCAGGATCATGTTTGCTTCACGCTTCTTATAATATAACCACCAAAAAATATGGAATATGCAATAACCGGCAATGATTAGATTCACCTGAGTTAATGTTAAAAAAAGCGGTGGAATTGGACTCAGATTTAAATACACCGCTGTCATAGTCACCAATATATAGCGAACAACCATCTGCAGGCGAGGCATGTATATTTCCGGAGATGCTTGTTTATTTTCTTCTTTTTCCGGCATAAGTCTTACCGTTCTTGTAAAAAATAGTGTTTATTAAATTAAATAGAGGTACGTTTTCTATACTTTGGCATAAAGCACTAAAAAAACCGTCCTGATACCGCTTTCAGAGGTATCCAGTTTGCGTGATTTAAAAAAGAATTAAGCATCTCCTTTGTCTGTTCCAGAAATTTTGCAACTTTTCAGATAATCCTGCAGCGCCTCTTGCCACGGCCGCATGGTTTTTCCGGTGGTTTGGACAAATTTCTGCATGCTCAAAATACTGTATGAAGGACGCCTGGCCGGCCTTTTCAGCTGATCGGATTTAACAGATTTTACTACAATATCGTTAAAACCTGATTCTTTCAAAATTTTTACTGCAAATTGATGCCAACTGCAGCCTCCGCGGTTGGTCACATGAAAAATTCCATGAGCTTTTTTTTCAATGAGCAACCCTACCGCCTCTGCCAGGTCTTTTGTGTAAGTGGGAGAACCAACCTGATCATCCACAACCGGTATCGTATAATTAACAGCATTTTTTGCTTTGGCTTTTTCCAGAATAGACCCGACAAAATTTTTCCCCTTTAATCCATATAACCAGGAAGTGCGGATCAGAAGATAATTATCCGATATAGATCGCAGATAGTTCTCACCGGCCAGTTTTGATTCGCCATAAACGTTCATCGGATTGCATTCATCATCCTCTTTGTAAGGCTTTCCGGCTTTACCGTCGAAAACGTAGTCCGTACTGAAATGAATTATCTTGATTTTATTTGTCCTGCAGGCCTCGGCAATATTTTTTACAGCCCTCGCATTCACGGCAAAGCACTCTTTTCCGGCAGTTTCACATCCGTCAACATTGGTAAAAGCGGCGGCATTTATGACTATATCCGGAGCTGTTTCTTTAATCGCCTTTTTACATTCATTTTTGGAAACAATATTAATTTCTTCTTTATCCATTCCGATAATTTCATGATTCCCGGAAAGTTTTGCAAGAAGGTCGCGGCCCAGCATCCCCTTATGTCCCAAAAGCAATATTTTCAATTTTAGTACTTAACCTCCTTCAAGAATAAACCGCAGGCCGGAGCGGTTACGCCGGCTATATTTCTGTTTTTAGATTCAATAATTAGCTTCATTTCCTCAGGTTTTCGTTTACCTTGGCCAACTTCCACTAAAGTGCCGATGATATTTCTAACCATGTACTTGAGAAATCCTTGAGATTCCACTTTTATTTCAATAAGCCCGTCATTGCCAGTTTTTATTTCTATATCCACAATAGTCCGTACGCGGTCTTTAACATTCGTTCCAGTCGCGCAAAAACAGGAAAAATCGTGTGTGCCGAGCAAATATTTCGCCGCTTTTTTCATTTTTCCGATATCGAGAGGAAACCTAACATGCCAGAAGTAATTTCGCCCCAACGCCGGACGAAGGCGCTGATTGCAAATTTTATATACATAAATCTTGCTTTTGACATCACGCAGGGCGTGAAAATCATCTCCGACCTCTTCCAGCTTTTTAACCACAATATCTTCAGGCAACACACTGTTTATGCCCATGAATATTTTATTGACCGGTAATTTTGTGGAACACTTAAAACTTCCCACCTGATTCAAGGCATGCACCCCGGCATCCGTCCTTCCTGAACCGATTACCGATACCTTCTGCCCGGTGATAACTTCAATCGCTTCTTCGAGCAACTGTTGAATGGATATGCCATTTTCCTGTCTTTGCCAGCCGCAATATGCAGAACCGTCATACTCTATAGTCATCTTAAAATTGCGCATATTTATACATCTATTTCGTGTTAGAATTTCTTTGTTTTATTTTTAAAATAAGAATCAGGCTTCAATTTTCACCCTAGCGTCCAGTGCCATAACACCGGAACCGTCGTCAAGAACCCGGACAGGATTTATATCCAACTCATGAATTTGGGGGAATTCATGAAGGAGATGGGTCACCCGTTCAATCATGTCAACATAACCCGCAATATCACCGGCGCCCTTCCCTCTTGCGCCCTGTAGAATCTTATACGATTTCAGCTTACGCACCTTTTCTTCGATCTCCCGTTTGTCTGATGGGCACAAAACGTTGGCTGTATCATGGAAGACTTCGATATAAATGCCGCCGTAACCGAAAAAGACAACAGGACCGAATGATTCATCGAACTTTCCACCGATGAACATGTCATAACCCTCACCTGCCTGTTTCATAACGCGAACACCCTGAAAATCGGCTCCGGCTTTAAAGCGGACGAGATTCTCCCGGATTTTTTTAAAAGAGCCGCGCACACTTTTGTTATTCCCAATGCCGGTGATTACGCCGCCCGCTTCGGATTTATGAATCGCGTCGGGAGAAACAACCTTCATAACCACGGGATAACCGATACGCTCCGCCGCCGCTACGGCTTCTTCTTCATTTTTGGCGACCGTGGATTCGGCAACGGCAATGCCGAAGTGATTAAGCAGTTCAAGAGAATCCTCTCCTCTTACTCCGGTATTTTTCTTTATCCAGTTCTTCGCGGCTTTGATATCAACTCCTCCCGGCAGCTTATATATGGGCTTACCCTGCGCCTTAAGGAAATAGAAATCATATTGCTTCCTCAAAGCGTGAATCATTTCGCCGGGATTATTGAAAATCGGAAAATCCAGATTATGCTTTATCCGGGAGATGGTCGCGGAAAGGCCGAACAGACATATTCCCAGAGGCTTGCCTGATGAAAGAATCGTTCCCGCAACCTCCTTGGAAAGGTCCGTGTGAAACATCTTATAAAATATATCATCGCCGCGTGGCGATTCCGGCCACTGTGTGACAAACACCGCACCATCAACGTTTTCATTGTGCATGATGGAAAATAAAATTTGCGGATAGGCGTTCATGTCATAGATGTCGCCCAAATCGAGGGGATTGGAAAAATTGATGACGCCGGCATTGCAAGAACTTTTCAACTCATCATAAAAAGCGGCACCCGGGTCGGCAAACTCAAAACCCGCTTCTTCGCAGAGGTCCGCCGTCATAACCGCGAATCCGCCTGCCGGTGACATAACCATCAGCCGTTTTCCCTTGAGCGGCGGCAGCGAAAACGCCTTGGCCATGGAAATAAAATCATTAAAACTATAAATACGGGTGATGCCCGCCCATTCAAAAGCAGTATTAATGATATCCTCATCATTGGCCAGAGCGGCTGTGTGACTCATTGCCGCTTTTCTGCCCGCCGATGTTGTGTTGGCTTTCAGAATAATCACCGGTTTGTCTATACGCGACGCGGCTTCAATGAGCCGGTCTCCTCGCGGTATGCTTTCCAAATATATACCGATGACCTTTGTTTCCGGATCGCGGCCGAAATATTCCAGAAAATCCACCTCATCCAAATCCAGTTTATTGCCGATGCTGGCGAATTTAGCCATGCCGACATTTTCATCAGTTATCAAATTCCAGAGCATAAGGCCGACTCCGCCGCTTTGCGAAATTATCGAAAGACCGCCCTTGGGCGGACTGTAAGAAGGCACAAAAGGCAGACACAATCCGTTGGCTGTGTTGGCTACAGTAACACTGTTTGGTCCGACGAACCGAATGCCGTACTTTCTGGCTTTCTGTAAAACCAGTTCGGAAAGCTTTTCTCCATCATCACTTAATTCATTAAATCCTCCGGATGGTATAGCCAGCCTTTTGACGCCGAACTTGCCGCAGGATTCGATGACATCAGGAATAAGTTTGGCGGGAATAAGTATGTAAACAAGATCCGGAACTACCGGCAATTCAGCAACATCCTTGTACATCTTGATTCCGTCCACATGGGAGTCTGTTGAGCGGGGGTTGATACCGAAAATTCGCCCCTTGTATCCCCAGCGAATCAGATTCTCCAGAACGAGACGGGGAATATTATTTTGCTTCGAAGACAATCCGATGATGCCGATGGATTCCGGATAGAAAAATTTTTCCACAATAGCCTCCAGAATAAACGTTAATCATTTGATAAAAATATATCTTTCTTTGAAAAGAGTATAAGAAAACCGCTTTTTTATGTCAATCATGAATGTGAATGGATGATGATTTCTTCTTGCCTGTTTTTATTAAAAAAGCTAGTATGCTCGAAACTTATAGATATTAATCACAACTTTTTGTCATGCCGTTGCAGAGATGAGCCTGCCCCGTACTCGATACGGGGACATCCAGAAAACAAAGAAATCGAATTAAAAAACGGATAAAAAAGAAATAAAGAATGCATAAAAAAACTGACATTTCAACAGCCTGTTGCCCAAATAGATTTTGCAAAGCTTATAAAAGAGGGGATAGATCAAAGATAGTGGGGATAGTGGGGGGATGGGGATAGTGGGGTCAAATCTTTACTCTTGACATTTGAAAAACTGGATTATCCGGTCAAGCCGGATAATGACAATAATAAGGTTATAAATGGAGAAAATTTATGAGTGACGATTTACAAAAAAATACAACTCAGGGAAAAATTGAAGACTTTAAAAAAAGAAGCAAGTCTCTAAAGTTAATGGGTGGCGAAAAACAAATCAAAAAGCAGCATGACTCCAAGAAACTCACCGCCCGTGAAAGACTTGATTTGTTTTTCGATAAGGGAACATTTCAGGAAGTTCAGCTATTTGTTGAACATCGTTCCACTCTCTTCGGTCTGGATAAAAAGGAAATACCCGCTGATGGCGTCATTACCGGCTTTGGCAATGTAAACGGGCGCGTTGTTTTCGTAGCGGCGCAGGACTTTACTTCTTCTGGCGGTTCTTTGGGCGAAATGCACGCGAAAAAAATATGGAAGGTTATGGACATGGCTATCACCGCGCAAAAGCCTTTTATCGCGCTCAACGACTCCGGCGGAGCACGCATCCAGGAAGGCGTTCCTTCGCTGGAAGGTTACGGAGGAATTTTTTATCGCAACACAATCGGCTCCGGTTATATCCCGCAGATAACAGCCATTATGGGGCCGACAGCGGGTGGCGCTGTTTATTCCCCTGCCCTCGCCGACTGGGTCTTTATGGTCAAGGGAAGCAGTTTTATGTACATTACCGGACCGGACGTCATCAAGGTGGTAATCGGCGAAGAAGTGACTCACGACGAACTGGGCGGCGCTATCGCGCATGCCACGAAAAGCGGCGTCTGCCATTTCGTCACGGAAAGCGACGCTGACTGCCTGGAAAAAATAAAACAACTCCTATCCTACTTGCCGGATAGTTGTCATTCTCCTCTGCCCTTGTCCGATTGCACGGACAGCACGGAAAGAATTTGCAAGGAACTGGACTCGATTATTCCGGATAAAGGCAACCGTGCTTACGATATGAAAAAAATTATCAAATCCATAGCTGACAATAGCGGGATGTTTGAACTTTCCGAACTATGGGCACAGAATATCATCATCGCGTTTATCCGTATCATGGGTAAACCTGTAGGGGTCATTGCCAATAATCCCCGCTTTGCCGCCGGTGTTCTGGATGTAAACGCTTCGGATAAAGCGTCACGTTTCATCCGTTTTTGTGACGCTTTCAATATTCCCCTTTTGACCATCATGGATGTCCCCGGCTACATGCCGGGCACCAATCAGGAATGGGCGGGAATTATCCGCCATGGAGCGAAGCTCCTCCATGCCTATTCGGAAGCGACTGTACCGAAAATAACAGTTATTACCCGTAAAGCATACGGCGGAGCTTATATCGGTATGTGCAGCAAGCAACTGGGTGCCGATTATGTAATGGCCTGGCCTACAGCTGAAATTGCCGTTATGGGCGCGGAAGGGGCATGCAATATAATTTATCGCGGTGATATTTCCTCGGCCAAAAACCCAGCGGCTAAAAGAGATGAGCTTGCCGCCGCCTATGAAGAAAAATTCAACAATCCATATTTTGCGGCTTCTCTGGGCATCATTGAAGAAATTATCTCACCGCATGATACAAGAAAAAAAGTTATTGCTCTGCTGGAAGCACTTAAAGATAAAAAGGAAATCATACTTTCAAAGAAACATAACAATATACCGCTCTAGGATAAGGAGAAATATTTATGAAAAAAATCCTGGGTGCAATCATTGTAATATCTGTTTTGCTGATTGCTTATTTGACTCTCTGGCCGGTGCCTATAAAACCCGTTCAATGGATTCCGCCCGTATCGACCGGATACACAGGACCTCATGCCGTAAATACACGGCTAGCTAGCCTTAAAATCATTTCCTTGGGAAATGAAGAAGGACCAGAACAGATTGCTATAGGCCTTGATGGCAAACTCTACACTACCGTGGCCAGTCGCAAAATTCTACGAATGAATCAGGACGGCACCAATCAGGAAGTGTTTGCAAAAACCAGCGGGCGTGTCCTGGGTTTTGATTTCGACTCTCGGGGCAACATGATTGCAGCCGATGTTGATAACGGTCTTATTTCCATCAGTCCGGATAAAAAAGTAACCGTGCTGAGCAATGAAGTTAATGGAGACCCCATACGCTTTGCTGATGCGGTGGCAATCGCCAAATCAGGTAAAGTTTATTTCAGTGACGCGACAACACGCTTCGCTCCCAAAGACTGGGGAGGAACATTTGAAGCCAGTATGCTGGATATAATGGAGCAGCAATCAACAGGACGTATTTTAGAATATGATCCGGCAATAAAGAAAACCCGCATTGTAGCCAAAGGATTCAGTTTTGCTAACGGTGTAGCTCTGAGCACAGATGAACAGTGGCTTTTCGTCAATGAAACCGGAAAATATCGCATCTGGAAAATTTCTGTGCATGCCAGAGATCTGAATATTTCTTCTCCCAACGAATCAGCTAAAATTTTCTTTGAAAATTTGCCCGGCTATCCTGACAACCTCATGCGTGGGACAGACGGTAAAATATGGGTGGGACTTGTAAAACCACGCAGCCCCGCTTTAGATAAAATGACCATAACTACTACTCCTTTCCTGCGCAAGCTGACCGCACGCCTGCCTCATTTTTTATGGCCTGTGCCCAAACCATACGGCCACGTTTTTGCTTTTACGGAAAAAGGCAAAGTGGTTGCTGATTTGCAGGATCCGAGCGGTACCTACCCGGAAACCACAGGAGTAACGGAAACAGCCGACAAACTCTACATTCAGAGCCTGCACGCCAAAGGTATCGGTTGGCTCCCGAAGTAATTGTCCGTTTTGTTTTTAAAAGAGTAATAATGTGTCTGATACCCTGAGGGTAACTGTGTATAATCTACTGGCAGATATTACTGTTGCAGCGCATTTCCTGTTTATAGTCTTTGTTGTCGGCGGCGGTTTACTGGTTATACGCTGGCCGCTGATTGCTTTCGTGCATCTTCCCGCGGCAATTTGGGGAGCGGCAATAGAACTGTTTGGCTGGATTTGCCCCTTAACCCCCATGGAAAATTATTTTCTCAACCTTGCGGGAAAAAGCACATACTCCGGTGATTTTATCGTCCGGCACTTGCTGCCTGTAATATACCCGGAAAATCTGACCATTAATATCCAGCATATACTTGGCGCAGTGGTCATTTTAATAAACATTATATTTTATGTATTAGCGTTATATAAACACAAAAGAAAAGCGAGATAAATTTTTTCGGCAAATAATAGCTATAAAGAATTATTTTACGCGATTAGACTATAAAGGAATTCAGCCTTTTTAAAGCTTCATACTTCCCCAGTATAGTGAATACTTTCTCCAGTTCCGGACCCTGAATTTTACCGGTTAGGACCGCGCGAATGGGTACAAACAATTCCTTGCTCTTAGCGCCTGTTTTTTCTCTGACGTATTTAATGGCCCCAATATAAAGATTTTGCGGTTCGGCTTCATTGTTATTCAGGTATCCTGCAAAAGCTTTTACAACTTTAAGCGCTTTATCATTGTGCAGAATTTCTTTAGCCTCAACAGAAAGTATATATTTATCATCAAAAAACATGTTGATGTGATTTTCAACATCAGCAAGCGTGATTAAATCAGTCTTGACAAGATCAATGACTTTCTTGAACCATTCCGATTTTATAATTTCTTTTTTAAAACCCGACTGCTCCAAAAATGGTTTAATACGCCCGACCAAATCATTGGTTTTACAGTTTCTGATATAGATTGCGTTTAACCAGCGCAGTTTTTCTTCATCAAATATGGCACCGCTTCGGGAAGCACGTTCCAGCGCGAAATCGACAATCATTTCTTCACGGGACAATACCTCTCTTCCATCGGTAAAAGAACTTCCCAGAAGCCCCAAATAATTAATCAGCGCCTCCGGTAAAAATCCTTTTTTGCGGAATTCATCTATGGAAACAGACCCATGCCGTTTGCTCAATTTTGCCCGGTCTTTGCCCAGAATCAACGAATGATGAGCGAATAGGGGCGGTTCAAATCCAAAAGCCCGATAGAGCATAATCTGCAGTGCAGTATTGGAAAGATGATCTTCACCTCTAATGACATGGCTAATATTCATTAGGTGATCATCAATCACAACAGCAAAATTGTAGGCCGGCATTCCATTGGAACGGACGATGATGAAATCACCTATTGCATCTGCTTCAAATTTAATCAAACCACGTATTAAATCTTTATAATCAATAGTTTGTGACTGAATCTTAAAGCGATATGAAGGTTTTCTGCCTTCTTTTTCTCTGAGTTTTTTTTCGTCTTTTGTAAGATTTCTACATTTTCCTGAATATCTCGGCATTCGCTTACTTAGAATCATATTCTGACGCTCTTCTTCTAGTTCGTCCTCACTACAATAGCATGGATAAACCTGATCATTGTCTATTAGTTTCTGCAGATGGTTTTTGTAAATATCCAGCCGTTCACTCTGTTTATAAGGACCGTATGATCCGTTTTTCTGCGGACCTTCATCCCAATCCAGCCCCATCCAGTCCAAATCATTAAACAGGTTCATCTGGTAAGAAAGAGCACTGCGTGATTCATCCGTATCTTCAATGCGCAAAATAAAAGAGCCGCCGTGATGACGGGCAAACAGCCAGTTAAACAAAGCCGTGCGCGCGTTTCCTACGTGCAATTCTCCTGTGGGAGAAGGCGCAAATCTCATCCTGGGCTTCGATGCCATCATTATTTCCTTTCCGCAATGGTAACTATAGCAAAAACTGCCACACCTTCATTTCTGCCGACAAAACCCATCCCTTCATTTGTTTTGGCTTTAACGTTGACACAACTTTCAGGAATATTCAGGACACGGGCAATATTGGAAATCATTTTAGCGGCATAAGGCGCAAGCCGGGGCTTCTCCATGACTACCGTAGCATCAACGTTATTGACAGAAAATCCCTGTGCCGCAATTATTTCGTTTACCTTCTCCAGAATTATCATACTGGATATATCTTTAAATTCAGGGTCATTATCCGGAAAATGCCTGCCAATGTCTTTAATACCGGAAGCGCCTAATAAAGCATCGCAAACAGCGTGAATAAGAACATCTGCATCAGAATGTCCGTCCAATCCTTTGTCAAAAGGAATCTTCACACCACCTAAAATAAGTTTTCTTCCGGAAACTAATCTGTGGCTGTCATAGCCAATGCCACTGCGCGTAACGGCTTTGTTTCTCATTTTCATAAGAGCCTCCGCTATCAGCATATCTTCCTTGGTTGTAATCTTAATATTTTCGGAAGAGCCTTCAACCATTTTTACTTTTTTCCCCATTTTTTCTACCAGGGAAGCGTCGTCGGTTCCATAAAAATTTTCATCATAGGCGATTTTATATGCTTCATTCAAAAGTTTAAACTTAAATGCCTGAGGCGTTTGTGTTAACCATATATTATGACGCGGCACTGTAGTTGAAACCATATTGTCTTTTTTTATTTCTTTTATCGTGTCTTTAATCCTTGTTCCGGCCACAGATGCTCCTGTGACTTTGGCGGCATCAACAACCGATTTGATTAATTCTTCCGTAACAAACGGACGCACAGCATCGTGAATAACCACTAAGTCACATTTCCCCTCAATGACCATTAAACAATTTCTTACAGAATCCTGTCTTTCTTTTCCCCCGGCAACAGTATTGGTAATTTTTGTCAAGCCGTATTTCTCCAATAACTCTTGACGTATATAAATCAAATCCTCCAGCGGCAAAGCTATGATAATTTCATCTATTTCTTTTGATTCTTGAAATACCTTGAGTGTATGAACTAAAACAGGTACTGAATTCAGCAAAAGATATTGCTTGGCTATGTGAGATTTTAATCTTTTTCCTGCTCCTGCTGCGGGAATTATAGCTACTGTTTTCATTAATCACATCCTATGATTTTCAGCAATTTGATAGCATTTTTGAATTAAAAATGGAACAGTCATAAAAAAAGCCCGGGAAAATAATTTCCCGGGCTTTTTTTAAATTCGCTTCAGGCAACTTCTTTCAATTCAGAAAAAATCATTCGTCCCGCCGTTGTTTGCAGAACACTTGTCACTATAACTTTAACGTTCATGTTAATTAATTTCTGAGCATTGTCCACTATAATCATAGTTCCGTCATCAAGATAAGCAACACCCTGTCCCGCTTCCTTTCCTTCACGAACTATTTTGACAGTCATCTGCTCACCGGGAAGCACAACAGGTTTCATGGCATTAGCCAGCTCATTGATGTTCAGTACCCGAATTCCCTGAAGTTCGGCTACCTTATTCAAATTATAATCATTCGTTATCAGCTTGGCATTTAATTCCTTGGCCAAAGCAACAAGTTTTCCATCTACTCCTTTGATCTTCGGAAAATCCTGTTCAATTATTTCAATATGGACATTTGAGCTTTTCTGCAAATGATTGAGAACGTCAAGTCCTCGTCTTCCCCTTAATCGTTTCATCGAGTCTGAGGAATCGGCCACAAGCTGTAATTCATTCAAAACAAAACGGGGAACAATCAGATCTCCCTCTATGAATCCGCTGTCGCAAATATCAGCGATTCGTCCTTCAATAATTACACTTGTATCCAGGATACGATAATCATGGGTAGTTTTAGAATCAAAGCGGGTAAAATTAATTTCTTCTATTTTTTTTGAACCTAAAAAAAGACCGAGGTAACTGAATATTCCGGTGATCAGCAAATAAATCCAAGGGACAGCCTGTTCATTTTCCCTTATTTTACTTACAAAGTTCAAACCAAAACTGAATATCAAAGCAATCAAAAGACCGATTATCATTCCGGCCACGCCGCCGACAATAACTTTTAAAGATAATTTTCGAACGTCCTGTTCAATTTTTATCACTATTAATGCAATTAATAATCCAATAAAGCCGGCTATTAATTTAAAAAACCAAAGAGAATCCGAGTAAGTGAAATAAGCTATGAAATAACCGCTGATGGAACATGCTAAAATTAAGATAATTCTAATTATCAACCGTTTCACCTCCTTTCTGTGTAAAATGTATGAAAATTTTATAAATTAATGTTTCCTTCAACAAAAAATGAAAATTTAAAATATTTTGGAGGCAAAATTTACGGTTTCCTTTAAACAAGGAAAAGTAATCTGCCGTTATTAAATTTTCAAAGAGCTGGATTAAGAATGCAAAGTGATTTGGATTACTGGACTGTAAAAATTTTTTGTAAATTGTGTTCGACTTCAGATTCCTGTGCGTTGGTGGCTACGGATAATTCTTTTACCAGTAAGTTTTTTGCTGTATCCATCATCTTTCTTTCACCGAAAGAAAGATTTTTATCACTTTTCAAAATAAATAAATCTCGCAGAACACTGGCGATTTCAAATACAGAGCCTGTTTTTATTCTTTCCAAATATTCTCTGTAGCGCTTATTCCAGGTTTGTTTATCTATCGTAACGTCTTTATTACGCAGAATTTCATATACCTTAGGTATTTCTTTTTCTAAAATTATTTCACGTAATCCGACTGCTTTAACGCTCATTGTAGGAATCATTATTCTCATTCCGTTTCCCATTATTTTCATGACGTAGAAGGATTGCTTTTTACCCATTACTTCTTTATTTTCAATGGCTTCAATGACTCCTACACCATGAGCCGGATACACAGCCAAATCTCCCACTTTAAACATTTTATTTTTAGTTTGCCTTTCCATAAGAGAAAAGTATATTACCATTATTCAAACCATTAGTCAATAAACAATACATATTAAAATTGATTGTGACTACGAGATAAAAAAATGTGAAAATTTTTATATTCATTGCAGGCGGCAAACTATAAGTGCTTAATATCATTGGTAAAACAAAAAGGGGCGAGAAAAACCTTTTCGCCAAGGCCCACTTATTGAATTACCTATAAGCTTAAATTTTCAATAAAGGAACACAATTTGACAATTTATAGTTTAAAGATTTAATTATGCTCAGGATACATATTTAAATGCTTGTTTCAGCATTTAACTTAGATGAAAAGATCGTCAATTCAGAATCTTGAAAGATTTATAACATGTCATACAGATATCAGGAACATCCTTCATATATGCAAAAAATCCGGATTTGTCTGTTATGTTTTTTTAGGTTCCTTAGATTTTTCTTTTAGCAATTCATCAACCTTTTTAAGGATGCTTTCCTCTTTTTCCTCCATTTTTTTGCTAAGTGTACTCATTTGAATTTGCATTACCAGTACTATCACCAACAGCAAAAGGACAATTATACCAATGACGTTATATTCCATAGCATAGCCCCCTTTATTATATTAAATATCCGTTATTTTAATTACTGTTTGTTTTAATATATCATAAAACAGCAAAATGGACAAATAAATATAATAAAAAATTGTTAGATTTTCGTGTAATATATGAAAAAAAATTACATTTCAATATAATTTTAATCACAACTAATTGAAAATCCGTATGAATGAGCTAATTTTACAGGAAAAATAATTAAGATAAATACTTCATAAATATATTTTATATAAAAGCCATACAAAAGAAAAGAGGTTGCAAGTTTTGAATGACTTGCAACCTCTTATTTTAATTGGAGGCACCCGGACTTGAACCGGGGAATAACGGTTTTGCAGACTAAAACAAAGGAAAGACGGGTGGAATCATAACCACCCGTTTTTCTTTTTTTATCTTTATTATTCCTGAACAAATCAAAAAAACTTAATGTCAGCTACAGTCAGCTAGTGTCGGCATATTATCTTGGTTGTTAAGCACAATAATAAGCACAGTATAGTATAATGTTTATCTGATTCAATCCTTTTTATTGTTGCTTTTTTGCTGATTCAGGTATGTTTTTAATATCTGCTATATCCTGAAGAAGAAAAAGATTTATAAATTCGTCAGGTTTTGATTCAAATGTATGGCGTTTATTGTAAGCATCTACACACGTTAGTTTATAAACACAAATATCTTTATTCTGTATTTCTTTATCTCCAGTAAAAATAATCCAACCATGTAGTGGTTTGCCGTATTCAACAGGTGCATTTTTTCTATAAATCAAATTGTTTGAAAAACCTGTTATTTCTATTTTACTCCTATCTGGTGCAAAAAATTCTGGGGTTTGAATATTATGTATACCATAAACTCTATTAAGACGAATCCACCTATCATCAACTTTTATTTCCATTTCATAATCAAGCATATTAATAGTGTTCTTTCGGACATTTATTAAATAAGCATAGGTTATAAATGCAGATATGTTATTAATAGAACCCCTCATAACATTAAGCAAACGTCCCTTTATTTTTGGAGTGCTTGTAACATGATTGTATATAACAGTACCCCATCCAGAAAGGGCAATGAACCATCCAATTATATTTAAAATTATATTGTTATAATCCATATTTCCTTCCTATTATTCTTTTTCCATAATATTTAAAGTTCCCATTATATAACCTTTAATTTCTCTTACGTAATCTTTATCGATAAAATATTTTTCTGGTGTATTCACAATTAAATCAACAAGGATAAAAGAAAGTCTGAAAAGAACCCATACATAGTATTCTTCTCTTACTTCATAAAAAGATCTTTTTTTATCAGAAGATAAATTAAAGTTATTTATATTGTGATTAAATCGATATATGGAATATCTTAAATGCCTTAAGTTTAGAAATATTCTTTTTTGCTTAAGGCTAAATATATTATCTGATGTAATGCTATGTTCTATAAAAGAATCTCGCATTGGATGTAAGAAAGTAAAAGGGTAATCATAGGGTTTCCCTACAATACAATCAGCAAAGAAATTTTTATCTATAGCATTAGTATCTGGATTAGGATAGACATAAACACCTCTTTTTTCATTAAGAATTTTATATATTTTTGAGAAAAATATTTTCTTATCAATCTTATAATAAATATCGTCTGCAAGATTATAATTATGGTGTATATCTTCAAGAAGACCATTTATGTCTGTCTTATATCTGAGATCAATATTGTATATCCATTGATAAAGTGCGATTATTATACTGGTTATCATTAAAAGAGAAATGAATAGATCAAATTTATATTTGTTTATACCTAGTTCAAGATTAAATAAATTTTTAAATGAAAAATAAAAATCGCCCTGAGTATATTGGAGTGAATTAACAAAAATAAATAATAAAATAGGATAGATTATAATTATGTATATTAAAGAAACTCTACCAAGTCTGATTCTCATTATATTGCCTCATAAATTGGGATATAGCTTTTCTTCTGTTTGGAATTTTTATTTCTTTTTCTTATCAGCCACTAATAAAAAGGCAATTCCTCCAATAATCAGAGTTCCAATCCATTGAACAATTAATCTTAATATATTAACTTCACCGTAAGGATCATTAGTTAAGAAAGGCTTATAACCCCAATTATAATGAATATCACCTACAGAACGCCAAGGTGGAAAAAGAAACATAATTACTATAATCACTATTACAATGTATAAAACCATTTTTTGTTTGCTATTAAATTCCATATTATTGCCTTTTTAGTTTATTTCTTAATGTTAGTTCCTTATTAGACAATCAAAATACAAAATCCTCAATATATTTTAAGGCTCGACCATCAATGAGTCTAATATTGCTTTTTTGAGCAAGAGCTATTGCAGACTGAGTGAATGTAGAATTTGTAATTACCCAACCTTCATTTCCTCCATAATATTGCAAAGCACCTATCACTTCTTGCACCGCTTTATTTCCAACTGAACCTTTATGCCTTTTTGCTTGAATAACAATATGCCTTTCCCCTTTATATGCTATAATGTCAGCACCCTGATCACCAGTCGTTGGAGTCCCTCTAACATCATCAAACCCATTTTCTTTTAATATTTTAACAACCCATGACTCAAACTCCGTACCACTCATTTCACTTAAATTATCGTTCTTTGTTGAATTATTTTTTTGTTTTGCATGATATGAACGAAAAGAAATTTCTAATTCTTGTTTTAACCATTTATATTGCTTTGGCCACCAAAAATCATCTTTTTTTAAATTTATATCCTTTTTTTCACGTTGTGCTATTTTTTTCAAACAAGTCAAAATTTCGGAAGGTAAAACCTCCCAGTTCTCATCACCATATTCATCAATTATTGAAATCTTCCGTTCTGCAATTTGTAGAAACTTATCAATAAGATCTTTATTCCTTTTAAAAAGATCTTTGTTTCTTTCTTGTTCTTCCGTTTCAGCTTTTGCGGCTTGATCTTTTGCTATTTGATTTTGTCTTTCTCTTTGTCTTTGTTCTTCTTTTTCTTTATTAATTTTTGCAAGTGCTATTGCCTTATTTTGGCGATCGATTTCTTCATTTTTTTTCACCAACCATCTAAAACCCAATATAGCAAGCGCGATTATAAAAATTGTAAAAATTGCACCTTCCATTGGTTATTGTCCTTAATACGCAATAAGCTAGATATGATAAATAATACCTGTTTTTTGAATTTTATGATTAATTTTTTTTACACCCTTATAGAGAAAATATCAAATTCTCTTTTAGAGATAAATATTCTTATTTTTTAATATTCAGGCCAGACGTTAAGCGGGAGTTTCCCCGGATTAATACAGGGGAGCTTCAACATTGGCCGGACAGATCATAGACGCGGCAACAAACAATAATGTAATTGAATTGCACAAAGAAGGTTAGTAGTTACCTATTTCTTTCAACTACAAAGGTGCAGTATATTGTGGATGTCAACATTGCGAATTTCAGGTTCAAAGTTGCAATGATATAACCGACCGGGCAAAACTATTACCAGAAGGTTATTTAATATCTATTAAGCCTAACATTTCCTCCATCTTTATTTTTCCTATTCCTAATCTCTGAAAAATTTCATCAGTTTTTGTGATTTGATCCTGGTTAAAAAAATAACCCATATTAGCAAATACTGTATGCCCAAATCTGTCAACGTAATGCGGTATTACTCTTTCATCTCTTATAAATAAACTTATACCTCCACCTTTTGGTGCATTTGCCATTCTTGTAGGTCCTTTAAACGTTTCCCATTTATAACTTTTAATATCATTCCACTTTATAGCTATAAAATATGGTCCTATTATGCCTCTCTCCGTCAATATTAGTGGTTTTTTTTTAGAAATATATCCAATTCCTATTAACGCGGCTGCATAGATTCCACAACCAAAAATACAACCGACTATAATTTTTGTCCAACTAGTCGCAGGCGGATAATTAAGAAAACCCACGATAAACATTGCAAATAAAGCAGTCGCGATGGAATAAAGAATGATAATGATAATCATCGGCATTTCCCATCCCATGGGTTCTATCTTTAGCCAATGAGGTGCAGACATAATCTCTTTACGTTTTGTTTTTCTTAAAAAATCAAAAGCCATATGTTTACTAAATTTTGACTATGGTCAGTTTATGGTAAAAATTACTCAACATTATAGCGTAAAATATTTTTTTGATTATAGGTTCAAAGTTAGCATAAAATCGGATTTATGAAAACTGAGACTTACGGGTTGTAAGGTTGAACAATTATCAAGTCTGACAATACAAACTGATATTTCAAGACCTGCCCCCGTTACCTTTTGTTGCTTTAATTTCCTTGTAACGTAGTGATTCATTTAAAAAACTGAGACATAGGAAATTAGTAAAGAGCATGATGAAAAAAGTTTCTATTAGCCGCATAGCATTAACATGTTGCAGCCCTATATTTATTAGCATTGTATCTATTATTTGATACAGTTCCATAGATGAAAATATAATGAGCTTGGTGCCTAACAGACCGCCTAAGAAACCTGCAAGTGCAAATTTCCAACTAAAGGAGCGAGTTTCTTTTAAGATAAGCCCTATTAAAAAACATATAATCATAGGTGGCATAACTCTTTCGACAGTATATGGAACAGCAAGCCAACGATATACTTCCATCGGAACAACTTCTAATAAAAAGCCTACCAGAAGAAAACCTATGAATCCTAAAAAGCAGCCAGCCAAGAACATACCAAATAACTTTTTTGCGGAAACTCGCAAATAAAAAGAGATACTCAATGCCAAAGCACCAGAGCCAAAAACCCATCTGAGCAATGCTATAGAAATACCAAAGGCATGCCAAAAATCATGCACAATCGGCTGAATAATAATGTCAATTAAAAAACTATTCAATTTACCATAAGTTGATGGGTTTGTGTTGATCAGGTCGAAAGCAATCTGGCCTATAAAACCGCCAATAACGGCCATTGGCGTAAGTAGTAAAACACGGAGCCACATCAGACTTGATGTTCTGATTACATTATTATTCATTCTCTTCAATTATATCGTTCATATTGTCGTCAATTTTATGCCATTTTTGATTTAAAATATTGTCCATTTGGTCATTACAAATAATACAAACTCCGAAGATTTCAAGTTGAAAATTAGCATAAAAAGGCAAAATAGAAAACTGAGGATTATCAGGAAGACTAAATATTTATACCCCAAAGACCTCTTCATTTTTAGTTTTTTATTCTATTTCTCGTGGAGAATATCCATCCATCTTATTGCCTCTGAATCACTGATCCTTCCTAAATACACCTGTGTAGTCTTCAAGTCCTGATGCCTCAATATTACTTTTGATACCACTTCTAAAGGAACACCATTTCTGCTGGCAAAAGTTGCCGAATATCGCCTGAGGTCATGTGGTGCAACATTCACTTTCAGCTTAGCTCCAAGTCCTCTGATAATTGATCTGGCTGTTGAATAAGATATAGGGAAAATACGCTCGTTTCCTTGAATCTTATTTTCTAATATGTATTCAGATAGTTTTCTTGATATGTTTTCAGGCATGTAAGCTTTTTCTACTTCTTTGCCTGATTTTGGTTCCCTCAGAGTAATTGTTCTTTCGGAAATATCTGATACCTCAAGTTTCAACAGTTCGCCGATTCTCAATCCACATTTAGATTGAAGTTCCAATATCAACCGATCTCGATAACTTTTTGTATTATATATCATTTCTTCTATTGTTTCTCGTTCGAGGATCTTTCTGGGTGAGTTTTTCGGTATTCTGAAAGTTTTGTTTAGCAGCGGTGTATTACAGGGATTACTCATATTAAGAGAATTTCCTTCGATAATAAAGTTATAAAATGCTTTTATCTGAGAATACCTAAGTCTGCGAGTTGTCTTGGAAAGATTTCTTGTTGTATCTTCAAGAAATTGAAAAATCTCATCAGGGCTTATATCCTCAAGAGGTCTGTGAGCATAAATAGAACCAAATTTTTCAAACAGAATATTATAGCTTTCGATGGTTTTCTTTTTTCTATTTGATTGAAGATAATTCTTAAAAGTAGTTATAGCTTCGTTTGTAAACATAGGACACCTCCTGTTTATGAGGTCTTTTGGGGATTGGGTATTATAGAATTTTATTGGTGTTAAATATATTAGAAACTGAGGATTATCCAACTACAAAGGTGCAGTATTTTAGAGTCGTTAAAAATGAAAATTTGAGATTGAAATATAGAGGTCTGACAAATTGACAGATTAACTCTTTATTTGCCCTTGAGCCATTCTCTTGCTTTGTCGATATCGGTAAACCATTTCAATTTTATAGCCGCATTGAATGCAGTAGTTTCATGAAATGATGCCGTTTCGGCGTATTCTGGAGTATCCACAAGGGCAATTATCATTCTGGGTCTATCTGCCGGATAATCTCTGACAAGACTATATAATTCTATCGTTGTAAGACGACCCTTGAGCTTTCGGATATCTACCAACTGCTTATTTACGTTTGCTGACTTTTCTATGTCAAGCATTTCGTTCAACATTGTTTGGTGGCTATTAAGACTCGAAATATCTCCTTTTATGATAACCTCAAGCACATTATCGTTTACAGATGATAAAATATTGTATGTTTTTTCTTTTTTCATATATTAAAAATCAATAAAGAATGTTTTCCCCGTTTTTATAAACAACTTCACACATAATGGGTTTCTCATGCTTATTTGATTTCAGACACGAGAAATTATTTCCACATTTTGTTGTTAAAGACAAAACCGTCTCTGGAACTTTGATGTCCATAATTTCACCATTATTTTCATTAGGGATTGTCTTAATTATATTATATGTGACAATAATTAGTCAATATTTTTAAATAGGAATTTTTATTTTTACAGATTGAAAAGTTGAAGACTTCGGGTTCAAAGTTAGCATAGAATTGAGATTATTAGAACTGTGACTTACGGGTTGTAAGGTGGTAAAGAAACTAAACATTAAAGCCCCGTAGTAGCAAAGCTATTGACTGCATTAACTGGTTAACTTTTGCTACAAAAAAATAGATAGATAAATATTATTAAACCAAAAATAATTAAGAAATATACAAAAAACGGTCTGATAGGACGTATGTCTATTTGACCTTTTAAAATCAACTCTGTAGTCTCGTCAAAATTAGCTTGTGGAGCTTTGGTTCTTATTATTTTTAAAATCGATATATAATCTTTAAAAAAATTTGATTCGATTGACACAAGATATTTGGATTTATAAGGAACAGTTTTGGAAACATTGAGGATAGTTGTGTAGTAATGAACTTTTGAGCTTCGGATAGTAGAAACAGACTCTATCCAGTTCCACTGACATTCTGAGTTGAGCCGCAGAAGTTTTGACATCCAACCCGTAGCATTGTTAAGTCTTTTTATGCCTGATTCGTCAACCTCAATTGTCGAAGGCGGTATTTTCCAACAGATAAAAGCTCCAAAGATAAAAAGAATTGGTAAAATATATATGCTCAATTCACCAAAAGGTGCAAATCCAATATTGGGTATGAGAAATAGAATTGTGCTAAATAAACACCCAATACTTAAAATTCGGAAAACAAAAACTTTTCCTATAAAGGTTTCTTTTGACATATTTTATTTAAGTTAAAGATGATTGAATTTTCTTTAAAAATAGACCATTAATGTTCCAGTTATGTCTTTTATCTTTTAAATTTACTCGTTCCTGGTAATACACCAAAGAAAGATAAAAATAAGGTTAGAAGAAATTGTATGACAAAGATAATAAATCCGTAATATCGAAAAAAGTTAATAGATGCTTTTAATCCAGCATCAAAAACAGCTCCAGAACTATGCATAGATGTAGCAGCTATCATACTGAAAATTATCACACAGACAACGCCACCAATCATTATATTAGTGACTAAATGAATGGGGATAAACCACAAAATACCAAAAACAATTCTTAATAATACATTTTTTCTTTGAGGCTTTTCTTGTTGATTGATTAATTCATTATTTATGGCGATTGAATTCTGCCACAGAAATACAAAAACTAAACAAATGCGTCTTATTCCTAAAATTATTCCTCCTAAACCCATACAAAAAGTAAAGAGAAATGTCGATAAAGATATAAAAGCATTATCTGCTATGTTTCTAAGACAGAAATAGAGAAGAAATATTATTGAGCCTGTTATTATTAAAAATAAGCCGCCCAAAACATCTAACATCTTTTTTAAAAAATTCGACATTTTGAAAACCATAAGTTAATAATTTTCCGTGATAGGCTATTAATTCCTATATAAAATTTTTAATGAGTTTTAAAAGATTTCAGGTTCAAACTTAGCATAAAAATGAAGATTTTAGAACTGTGGATTACGGGTTGTAAGTTGCAACCGATATAGTGTTTTTACCTGCTCCACTTTTCTGATTTACTACATATTTTTTATATAGCATTTAACTGTTCTTTTATTTTTGTAGTAAGATTAATAATCGGTGTAATATCTTTTCTAGGTTTATGTTTAGCTGACCTACGGTTAGCGTCTTCTACCTCGATTTTTAGAATGTTTAAGGCCTGACATAAAATTAATAACTCGGCTTTATCAAGTTCAAAATTCTTTTTCCCCATTTTCATTAACCAGACATTCCCCTTTTCTTAAATTTTTTTCGGCAGATGGTTATCATAAAAAGGCAAAATAGAAAATGGAAGATTACCAGTTTTAAAAATATTTTTAATTGCAGTTCAGCAATGTTTGCTTGTATGCTTTACACAAACAAACCGGGGATAGTCAGGCCAGACGATAAGCGGGAGATTCCCCTTCCCGCTTCCCCGGATAAACCAAAGGGGAGCTTAGAGAGGGATAGGCAATGGACATAAAAGATGTTTTGAAATTTGCGAATAATGAATATAGCGTATTGGTAAAACCTAATCTTATAGATAATCACCCCTTCAGTGCTTCAATTAAAATGCAAGAGCGAAAAGCAATCAAGGAATCACAAAAAAAGCTAAAACATATTTTAGAAAATATAATAATTAATAAAGGCAAACTATCTAAATCAAAAGAGTTAGATCATTTTATAGAAATTGGAAATAATATAATTAAGAAATACCGTGTTGAAAGTGGTCGACTTATCGAGAATAATGAAATTAATGAGTTATCGTTACGAAAAGCCTTTCTTCTTAACTATCCTGTTTGGCTAATAGATATTATTTCAACCTTTATTAAGTTTTTGCTACATTCAGAAAAGTATCTGCGCAAAATAAAAAAATGTAATGATTGTAAAAAGTATTTTTATCAATCAAAGTTATATAAGTATCAAAAATATTGTTCTATATGCACTAAGAAAAATCATACACCAAAAGATATACAAGCAGAAAGAACCCAAAGATCAAGAAACGCGGCAAAAAAAAGGAAAGATAAAGACAAAAGGGAATTATTATATAAGAAAGAATATAAACGACTTATCAAGGAAGGGCATCCAATGAATAAAGCTAAGGAATTTGCAGAGCTTATCGTAATAGAGCAACTAAGTGAAATAGAGTAATTAATCTATTACATAACTATAAAATATTACTCACTATTTTTGACATTTTTTCATATTCCTCTATCATAGAGCCATGATCTTAAACGGTCATGGCTTTTGTTTTATATGAAATAAAATTTATAGGAGGTTTATGAATGGAAAATCAGGAACTTTTAACAATCGAAGAAATGGCTGATCGGCTGAAGGTCAAACCGTCATGGCTTTACTTTCGCACCATGCAGACCGGCAAAGACACAATCCCGCGTGTCAGAATCGGAAAATATTTGCGCTTCAATCCGGGTGACGTACTTGCATGGATCGAGAAACAATATAACGAGGTCGAGCCATGAAAGAATCAATGACAGAACGAGAAATCATCGAGAGAAAAATATTTCTCAAGCGGCAACTGATCGAGATAACGGAAGAAGAAATTGAACAACTAGAGAAAAGTTTAAACGTGCCTTCTTTTGCTCAGGAAAAGGCCGTAGATAGTGTTCCAGCGATATAAAACAAATTATGAGGGGTAACATAGGGCTTAGAACATGAATAAAGGCTACGTAAAATTATGGCGCAAATCGCTTGATGCAGGATGGATCAAGAATCATAAACTTTGGGCTTTTTGGTCATATTGCCTCTTGAAGGCAACGCACAAGGAATATAACGCGGTCATCGGTTTGCAGTCTGTTCACTTAATGCCAGGTCAATTTATATTTGGTCTGAAAAAGGCCAAAGAAGAAACAGGCCTTTCAATTCGATCTATTCGCACGATAATTGACTTTTTGCGAAAAGTTGAAAATTTGACAATCAAAACGACAAACAAATTTTCTATTATTTCAATTGTGAATTGGCCTATTTATCAAAGTGACAATTCCGAAAACGACACACTAAACGACAAACCACTGACAAACAAAGGGCAACATACAAGAACAAAAGAACAGAAGAATACTATTTATAGCGATGATTTTTTAAAATTCTACTCTGCATACCCTAACCGTAAAGATAAACAGGCCGCTTATAGAGCATGGAACAAATTAAACGGAACACGCCCACCCCTTGATGTTCTTCTTACTGCAATTGAAGATCAAAAAGCATGGCGAAAAAATGCCAATGGTGCTTTCCGGCCGGAATGGAAACATCCGACAACCTGGCTCAATAAGGGATCATGGGAAGATGATGTTACCCAGGAGCAAAAACCGTCATGGTAATTAGTCAAACCTGGCATGAGGTTCTTATACAATGCGAACTCGATAATATAAGATTCTATGCCGATGAAATAGGATTTTTTAAGAGGTTTATGGAACGAACGGAAAATGATGGCATAAAACAATTGTCTAACTTTTTTATTAATTACTCAGAAATTGAGATGGAGCAAGCAAATGACAAACTTAAAGAACTCAGACAAGATTTGGAAACACTCGAACCTTTGTCTTGATTCAATCGATTGGTTTGAGCATTACTGTGATGATGACAAGATCGTAACATCATATGAACTGAATGACACGCTTCAGGCGGCTAAAAAAAGGCCTTACATATCGGTTAAAGCGAACATTCCGACACTTGATAGTGCCTGTGACGGATTTCAAGACGGTGAACTCATTGTCATAAGTGGGCAGACTAAACATGGCAAGACGTTATTGGCGCAAACACTCACTGTTAATTTCTTCAAACAGAAAGAATATGTTTGCTGGTTTTCTTATGAAGTCCCGGCAAGACAATTCCTGGCGCAATTCCCAGAGCTACCACTCTTTTATCTGCCACGACAAAACAAGGCGCAAGACTTTTCCTGGTTTATGGAACGGAGTTTAGAAGCCTTCTTTAAGTACCACTGCCGGATATTCTTCATCGATCACTTGCACTATTTGATTGACATGGCGCGGGTGAAGAATCCGAGCCTTGATATTGGAACTATTGTTCGCCGGATCAAACGCTTTGCAGTGGATAATGACTTTGCAATTTTCCTTTTATGTCATGTTGGCAAGAACACCGGCGAAGAAATCAGTCATAAGGATTTAAGGGATTCTTCTTTTATTGCCCAGGAATCGGATTGCGTTATCATGATTAAACGAACTCCGAACGATGGAGAAAACACGGCAAGGGCTAGAGTCGACTTTCACCGGCGAACAGGAGTAATAGAACGCGTTATCAATTTAGAAAAGAGGCAAGGCCTTTTATATGAGGTAATTGGCAAGAATAAAATTGAGAGGTGAATCGAATGAACATTTTGCAGAGAGTGGACAAATTGGAAGAACGGCTTGGCGTGAACAAAGAGCCGGAAACAGTGGAAGAGATGTATAAAAAACTAATAAGAGGGGAATATAATAACTCATTGATGTCGTTAGTGGTTGTAATAGCGAATAGTCCTAATCCTTGCGAGGATTTAAAAAATTCGGGTGTGCCTATGGAACTTATAAAGTATCTTGTAAAACTCGACAACGAATTTAAGAAAAAGAAAGCGGGTGGGAGGGGTAACAGGCAAAGCCTAATAAAATAAGGCCTCTAAGCAAGAAATATTGACGAAAAAGGAGATTATAAAACGTGCCGGAAAGACGATTAAACACAACGCAGGATTTAAGGCGATACCTTGCCGGATTAATAAACCGCACTGAAGCCGGAAAGATTGAGGCTAACCTTGCCCGGAGTTTAACTTACATGACTTCAATCCTTATGAGGGCGATTGAAGGCAGTGATCTTGAAAAAAGAATTGAAGAACTTGAAAAACTTATAAAGGAGAAAATATCAAAATGAATCAGAAAGACCGAGTAACAAAAATTGAAGCAAGTTTGGGAATCAATCAAACCCCAGAAACACTGGAGGCAATGCACCGAAAGTTATTAAATGGCGGCTACAAATCCGGTAACCTTGCGTCAACAGTTGTTTCGATACTTTCAAATGGCGGAAGCGGCGAACACCTAAGGGGCGGTGAACTGCCCGATATTCTTATTGATGATATGGTCAGGCGATTAAGTAAAAGCAAATCTAAAAAGTAGACACAACACAAGCACAGGGCATAAAAACGATATGACAAATCAACAAGATATAAAGGCGCAACGGTTTGATAGTCCACAACGCCAGCTAATAAAGAGGCTTTATTCCATAAAAGAAAGTGCCTTTTATCTAGGCCGGACAGTCTGCGCAGTGCGGGAAATGCTCTGGGCGGGCAAAATGCCCTATGTAAAAGACGGCAAGCGGATATTGGTTGACATTCAGGATATGAACGAATGGATTAATAAAAATAAGACTAGGTCAATTTATTAATAAATACCCCTTGACAAAGACATTAACCAATGGTTAATATATACCCATGACAAGAGATGATTTAAAGAAGTGGCGGAGGCAAAACGATTATTCACAGGCGAAGCTTGCAAAGGCTTTAGGCGTATCAGTGATAACCGTTTGCCGTTGGGAAACAGGAACAAGGTCAATTCCTGTATTTTTAAATCTTGCCTTGAAAGGTCTTGAAGTTGAAACAAAAGAGGCCTCAAGGCGAAAAAAAATAAAATAAGAAAGGAGGTGAAATGTCATGGGTAGCGTCTACAAACGAGGCTCAATTTTTTGGGTGCAATACTATCGCAACGGTAAATCTTACAGAGAAACAACGCACAGTAAGAAAGAAACGGAGGCTAAAAAGCTTTTAAGATTGCGTGAAGGCGAAATTGCTAGGGGAAAACTTCCGGGTATTTATTTTGATAAAGTGACTTTTGATGAACTAGCTAAAGAACTTGAAGCTGAATATTTACTCAATAACCGCAAATCAATAAAACGAGTGCGAGGCTTAATAGAAAACTTAAAAACGTTTTTTGAAGGTTGCCGGATAGTCAATATCAATACCTTAATGCTGAAGGCATATATTGAAAAACGTCAGCAAGACAAAGTTACAAATGCCACGATCAATCGTGAACTGTCAGCCTTAAAAAGAATGTATAGGATCGGCATGGAAAGCACACCGCCGAAAGTTGACAGAGTGCCTTATATTCCAAAGCTGAAAGAAAGCGCACCGCGAAGGGGATTTTTTGAACACGGTGAATTTTTGGCTTTGAGAGATAATCTTCCCGATCACTTAAAACCGCTTGTTACTTTCGGCTATAAGACAGGGTGGAGATTATCAGAGATAAATAACCTTAAATGGAATCAGATTGATCTTAATCAAGGTATTGTAACATTGAATCCGGGAGAAACGAAAAATGATGAAGGCCGCACAGTTTATCTTGATGATGAATTGAAACAATTATTAAAGGATAAATGGGAGGCACGGAAAAAATATAAAAAGATTTTGCCTTATGTTTTTCTCAATGAGGATAATACCGACAGAGTTAAGCGTTTTGATAAGACATGGAGGACAGCCTGTAAAAATGCTGAAATCGGCTCTCGCATATTCCACGATTTAAGACGAACTGCAATCAGAAACATGGTGCGGGCGGGAATACCTGAACGAGTTGCAATGATGGTATCAGGCCACAAGACAAGATCAGTTTTTGATCGTTACAATATTGTGAGTGATACTGATTTGAAAATTGCCGCGCAAAAGCAGGAAATATATCTGAAATCTCAATCGGACTTACACAATTTAAGCACAATCGCCGATTTTGAGCAAAAAAAAGAGGCCTTACAAACGCGCAAAGCCTCGGAATTACTGGAGGCGGCACCCGGACTTGAACCGGGGAATAACGGTTTTGCAGACCGCTGCCTTAGCCACTTGGCTATGCCGCCATAAAAACTAATTGGAGCGGGCGAACGGATTTGAACCGTCGACGTCTACCTTGGCAAGGTAGCACTCTACCACTGAGTTACGCCCGCTCTTAAAAAAACGGCGTTGAATATAACAAATAGACATTTCTTGTCAATAAAAATGTATACTCATAATATAAAGAAGTCTCTTTTTTTTATTTTTACACAAAAAATTAAAAGTTTTTACAATTATTGTTTTTCTACACTTTGATACAACTTTATAAGGTAATCAATTCCTGAATAAATCGTGAGAAAAAATGCCACATAAAGAATTATGGTTCCAACGAGATGAACATTAATGCCCAAGATGGGATAATGAATAATAAGCGCTGTAACGGCTATGATTTGCGCCAAGGTTTTCTGTTTTCCTAAAGTGCTGGCTTGAATATAAATTCCTTCCGAAGACGCAATGCTGCGAATGCCGTCCACAACTAAATCCCGTATAATAATAATAACCACAATCCATGCATCAATTCTGTCGATAGGTATCATTAGAATCATGGCTGAATTAACTATCAGTTTATCGGCCAACGGATCAAGAAACTTGCCCATCGTGGTAATCATGTTGTATTTACGTGCGATAAAACCATCAAGAAAATCCGTAATAGAGGCCAGGACAAACAGGACAGCTAAAACAAGACTCAGGAAAGGCCCGGGGCTCATCAGAAGAAAAAATAAAAAGGGTACCACGCTGATGCGCGCCAATGTAATACTGTTGGGCAGATTAAATATATCACGATACTTGTTCATTTGTATTGACTAATTAATATATTGAATAAATTCTCAAAACAAAAAATTCTCTGTTATTTCTTCGGCACTTTTTTCCAGTCTTCCAGAAATAAAGCAATACCTTTATCCGTTAAAGGATGCCGTGCTAATTGCTCGATGACTTTAAAAGGAATCGTTGCAATATCCGCTCCCATCAAAGCGGCGGTTAAAACATGACGAGGATGGCGTACGCTGGCAACAATAATTTCAGTCTCATAGGAATAATTTTTGTAAATAGTAACGATTTGCTCTACAATTTCCATACCGTCATGAGCAATATCATCCAGACGACCAACAAAAGGGCTAACATAGCGGGCTCCTGCCTTTGCCGCCATTAGTGCCTGGATCGGAGAAAATATTAGAGTCTCGTTTACATTAATGCCGGCGTCGGCAAACATTTTTGTCGCCTTTAATCCTTCGGTAGACATAGGAACTTTGATAACAACATTATTTCCCAGGCGAGCCAGTTTTTTCCCCTCGATAAACATGCCTTTCGCGTCGTTACTGACAACTTCCAGGCTAACCGGCCCTTTTACAACTTTTAGTATTTCTTTAATAACAGAATCAAATCCTTTTTTCTCTTTCGCAACCAGCGATGGATTTGTAGTAACACCGTCAACCATTCCCAGAGAAATCCCTTTTTTTATTTCTTCAATATTGGCTGTATCAATAAAAAATTTCATAATTTCTCCTTTGGGCAATTAATTATTTTTTTCTAATATAAATCTGTCACTGCACTGCTTACTGCAAAAGTAATAATCTTTACCTAATATTTCCCTCTTATATGCTTGGCTTCTTGGAATATACTTATTACAAACAGGATCTTTTACCAAATCTTCTGCCCCAATGGATGAAGATTTGAACTGATAATTTTCATTTTTTATAAATCTTGATTGTTTAAATACATTTATTATTTTATACAATAGATAAAATAATATTATAAATACAAACAATCGAATCAACATAAAACCTAATGAACATTTATTGTTCTTTAATTCTTTCTACTGCTTTATCATCGTTTAAACGATCTTTTAATCCGCGAACGGATATTCCAAAAGAAGGATGAACAAAATAAGAAGCTATTTCATAAAGCGGCTCTAATACAAAACGTCTTTTGTGAATTTCAGGATGCGGAATCACCAATTCCTTTTGTTTAAACACGTTCTGTCCATAAAAAAGAATATCAAGATCAATAACTCTCGGACTGTTTTTAACTCCTCTCTCCCTTCCCATCTCTTTCTCTATATCTTGCATTGCCCGCAAAAGATTTTCCGGGGAAAGATCTGTTTTAATTTCAGCAACAGCGTTTGTGAAATAATTCTGGCTGTCCATTCCAACAGGTTCTGTTCTGTAAAAAGACGAAACCGTTTTTAGCTCAATTCCTTTCATCCGGGACAGAATTTCTACAGCTTTTTTGCAGTTTTCCAAAGAATTGCCAAGATTGGAACCAATTCCAATATAACAAATAAAGCCATCCAAATATCAAAACCCTTTTTAATTCTTATCCCGCAATCCTAAAACATCCTGCATATCGTACAATCCGTTTTTCTGATTGACTATCCATTGCGCCGCGCGAATTGCTCCTCTGGCAAAATTGTCACGACTATGAGCGCGGTGAATGAATTCCAATCTTTCCCCTACTCCACCAAAAATAACCGTATGCTCACCTACGATATCACACGCCCGAACAGTTTGGATTCCAATTTCTTTTTTTGTTCTTTCGCCAATCATACCTCGCCGGGAATAAACAAGAGACTCTTCCATATCACGTCCCAATTTTTTGGCAATAACTTTCGCCATTTGCATTGCTGTTCCACTGGGAGCATCTTTTTTCAAATTATGATGCGCTTCAATTATTTCCACGTCATAATCATCCTTCAAGATTCCCGCACAGTACTCAAGAATTTTTAACATAGCGTTTACACCCACGCTCATATTAGGAGTTAACACGCAACGCGTATCCTTGGTCAGATCCCTTATTTCTTTCATTTCATTGTCATTGAATCCTGTGGAACCTATAACAATGGCTTTATTTTTTTCTTTGGCCACCTTTAAATAATTCAGAGAAGCTTCATGATTCGTAAAATCTATGACGACATCTGCCTTTTCAATACAATCAGCTAATTTGTCGGAAACAATGATGCCCGTTTTGCCTAATCCCAGTCCCTGACCGACATCACGGCCAATAATAGGATGCGTTGACACTTCTACAGCTCCAACCACACTTATATCTTCCAAGTCAAATATTAAACTAATTATTTTGCCGCCCATTCTTCCGGCAGCTCCCGTGACGACAGTTTTAACCATAGATTTATCCTTTTAATAGTTTTTGGTAACGAAAAAGTTAGTGTGGTGTTACGCTGAAATCTTGTCATATCGACCAACGGGAGACATCTTGTATGTTCTAATGATCATTAAGATTTCTCCCCAGCATAGCTGGACTATAGGCTTCGCTTCGAAATGACAT
>JAFGLS010000238.1 GCA_016927935.1 Syntrophaceae bacterium | reverse complement strand
GTCCCCTTCGAGAAGAAGAAGAACGAGAAGAGGGCGATCAGGGCCAGGGAGAGGATGGCGGCGTCCAGCTTGCCCAGCTTGGAGTACACTTCCTTGCGGTAGACGTTCAGGTAGGCCATCAGTTTCGCCACGCCCAGGGCGATGGTGACCCAGAGGAAGAAGCGGAACGTGCTTTTGGAGAAAACGAGCAAAGAAAGAAGGGTCAGCGCGGAAAAAACAAGAATAACTACGTCCAGTTTCCCGAGTTTTTTCAACATTTGATGTGATTATATATCGAACGACAGATCATTTCAATTGAATTCGAGTATCCGCTTCTAATAACTGATGGGGAAGTTTGAAGGGAGGAAAACAATAATCTCCAAGGCCCCAACTTTTTCATAAAGGATCCGAATCATCTCACCGATTCGGAAGTTGTTGAAATAGCATTGTTAAAAAAATTAAAGTTTATTATAAAATGCAGTTTATTCTGACAATTAAATGAACTTCACTACTGACAATTTGCAAATTTCAACAACCACCGGAATGATTTTCACAACCTACTGTTGACATTTTGGCAAATTATACACAAAATGCTGCCATTGAAAAATTACGTTTCCTAAAATTTACAATTCTTTATAAAATGCTATATCATGTTTATCCCGTAAATAAAATGCATACTTGGACATTATTTAAGTTCCATCAAGTGGAGATAAAGACCGACACAAAGGTTTTCAATACCTTGGGATTGAATTGATGCAAAAATATAGCCGACATATTTGGAAACTGTTTCTGGCATTGTATATTGTATATGCAGGAGCATTCATTTACAGAACCAGTTTTGTTGTGGATGGGAGTCGATATTTCTCTCTCTTTGACGATGCCATGGTATCAATGCGCTATGCAAAAAATCTGTCTCAAGGCCACGGTCTGGTCTGGAACCCCAGGGGGGAGAAAATCGAGGGGTTTTCGAACCCACTCTGGGTACTTTTCATGACGATATTTCATTTTTTCCCAATTTCCACTCCAAAAATCAGTCTTTTTATCCAGATCAGTGGCGCAATCTTCATGGTCCTAAACCTCTGTCTGGTGAAAAAAATCTCCGATATTGTTTCAGGGGGATCCATTCGTGTCGCATTAAGCGCCGTAATACTGACCGCATTTTACTTGCCGCTTAACTTTTGGATTTTGCAAGGGACAGAGGTAAGTTTGCTGACAGTACTGACAAGCCTTGTCGTATGGGAAGCTATCAGGCTGATTAAGTCAGGCGGCTTTTCGTGCCGGCTTTTTATCCTTTTGGGAATCGGCACATGGATCCGCATGGATATGATCGTCCCTTACCTTGCCATCCTCGCATTTCTCATCCTGAGTTCTTCCCGGCATCGGTTTAAAAACCTGGGTTGGGGACTGTTTATTCTGCTGGCTTTTTCTGGGCTACAAACCCTGGCCCGCTTCAGCTATTATCACGAGTTTCTTCCGAATACGTACTATTTGAAGATGACGGGGTATCCCCTGCTTTTGCGGGTTGCTCACGGGATGTTCGTTTTCATGAAGTTTATTCATCGCTCAAACTGGTTGCTATTCTTATTCCCTTTGAGCATCTTTTTCTTCAGGAGAGACAAAACCATTTGTTTTTTGTACACGATACTCCTTGGTCAAGTTACATACAGCATCTGGGTCGGTGGAGATGCCTGGGAATCATTTGGTGGCAGCAATCGCTACATATCAATCGCAATGCCGTTGCTCTTTATATTGTTCTCAATTTCTTTGGACCAGTTTCGAGTAAAGCTCCTAGGTCCAAACCGGGATAAACATTATAAACCAGACAAATTAATCTCCTGGGGATCGGCGGTTTTTTTTACTTGCAGCCTGATCAATTTCAACGTTCTCAATGATTCTTCCAAGCTCAAGAATTGGCTTTTGATTGATCGGCCTCATTTTGTCGACAAGAACGAAATTAGGGTGCGTGAAGCGTTGATGATAGCGAAGCTAACCGACAACCAGGCTATGATCGCGGTGACTTGGGCGGGGGCTCTCCCCTACTTCGCCGAACGCAACGCCATCGACATGCTGGGGAAAAATGACTTGAAAATAGCCCGGAAAAATGTAAACTATTTGACCTGGCCAGGAACTTCCGCTTTAGCGGGATTTATTCCAGGTCATTTAAAATGGGATTACGAACATTCGATCGGAGCATTGAAGCCGGACGTTGTTGTTCAGACTTGGTTGGACATAGAAAAAGCGGAACATTTGCTATGTTCAAACTATCATAAAAAAATTATCGGAAATTCCAGAATGTATTTCCGCAACGGTTCCCCACATATATCCTGGGAGAAGTTAATGGAGGTTGAAAAGAAAGAATGAGAGCACTTTTAGTTGTTCATGATAATGAATCATATATTAGCCATTTTCCCATTGCGCTAAGTTATATTTCTTCTGTATTGCGGAATGAGGGCGTTGACGTTGTGATTTGGAATCAGGACATGCACCACTGGGCCGACAGTAAACTCACTGAATTCTTAAAAAGAGAGAAATTCGACATCATCGGCATCAGCATGGTCGCTGGGTATTATGAATACAGAAAGCTCAAATCGCTCTCTAACGCTATCAATAGGAGTAAAAATCGCCCGGTCTACATCCTCGGGGGACATGGCCCTGCTGCAGACCCAGCTTTTTTTCTAAATAAAATGCAGGCGGACATCGTGGTCATTGGCGAAGGAGAGAAGACGATCATCGAGGTAATCCGCGCGTTAAGCGAAAAACGTTCTTTAAGGAATATCGACGGCATCTCTTATCGCGAGAACAACACGATTACCAATAACAAAAGACAAAAATTGATCCAAGATATAGACTCCATACCCTCCCCGGCATACGATCTGTTCCCCATCTACTATTATCGGCTAATGCACACATCATCATTGGCTGGCAACACGGATTTTAGGATGCCGGTGCTATCCGGCCGAGGATGCACTTTCCAATGCAACTTCTGTTTCCGTTTGGATACTGGTCTTCGTGAAAGACATCCGGACTCGATTATCGAAGAGATCAGGCTCTTGCAAGATAACTATGGTATCACCGATATTGCATTTGCAGATGAACTATTAATGAGTTCCGAGGAAAGAACAGAAAAACTCTGCGGCGCCTTCATCAAGGCAAAATTGAACATGCGTTGGTCCTGCAATGGAAGACTCAATTACGCAAAACCGGATTTGCTTCGACTAATGAAAAAATCGGGCTGCATGCGCATCAATTATGGAGTAGAATGCTTCGATGATCGATGTTTAAGAATCATGAAAAAATGCTTGACCGTCAAGCAAATCGTCTCGGGGGTCGAGGCGACCATTGCCGCCGGTATCAGCCCGATCCTGAACATCATTTTTGGCAATATTGGAGAGAATCTCAATACCCTGCAGAAAGGAGTTGACTTCCTTTTGAAATATTCCGATTGTGTTGAAATTCGGACGATCAGGCCGGTTACCCCTTACCCCGGGTGTCCGCTATTTTATTATGCAATCGAAAAAGGGCTACTGAAAGATACAGAAGATTTTTATGAAAACAAGCATATCAACTCGGATCTGCTTTCAGTAAACTTCACCAACCTGACCGACGATCAGTTTTATGAAGCCTTATGCAGGGCAAATAAAACCTTGATAAGAAATAACTTTAAAAAACGGGAAGAAGAATTACTAAAACGGACAGAGGAATTGTATTTCAACAGAAATGCAAATTTCAGGGGCTTCCGTCAGACGTAGTCATCACTGTTAGCTGTATATATTTCGCCATTAGCCGAGTTTATTTATCTTCCTTTCTTACCCTCTTCCGTCCGCCGTCTACCGTAAACCGAGCTCCTTGACCAGTTCGGTTATGACCTTTGTCGCCGGCCCCTGCAAAAAGATATCCGCAATCGGCGTGAAATTGGACTCGTGCAGGTTG
>JAFGLS010000237.1 GCA_016927935.1 Syntrophaceae bacterium | reverse complement strand
TGGACTCAGAAAGAATACAGGAAATAAATGATGAAATAGCTCGACTGAAAAATGAACTTACAGTAATAAAAAGCAAGCAGGAAGAGGCTATAAAAGAAATCGAAAAAAACAGGGAAACAGAAATCACAGCCCAGGCAAAAAAGAAAATCGATAAAGAAGAATTCTTGAAAAACAATAAACAGATAGATGATTCAGAACTTCTGGCCGAAGCTAAAAAAGCTGAAGAAATGAAGGGGTATCTCAATTTATCAGACAATCTAAAGAGACTGGAAAATGATGAAATAGCGAAAGAAGAAGAGGCTAAAAGACTTGATAAGGTTGTTGAGCTACTTCGTAAAAAGCCGGCTGATTTACTATCAAAAGTCACAATGCCTATCAAGGGCCTGGGAATAAACGACCAGATGCAGGTGACAATAGATGACCTGCCAATAGCCAATCTCTCAACATCAAGGCAGATAACGCTTGCAATAGAGATTGCCAGGGTGACTTCCGGAGAGCTAAAAGTAATCTGTATAGACAGATTTGAGACTCTGGACGCAGAGCATAGAAAGATATTCATGGATGAGGTCTTAAAGGATGATTTCCAGTATTTCGTTACAGAGGTCACCAGTGATGAGAAACTCAAAATTACAACAGGAGATTTTAAATGAGATTAAAAGGATTTCATCATAGCGAAGAAGTAAAAAAGAAAAAGAGTGGAGCACAAATCGGTAATAAAAATAGATTAGGTACAAAACAGTCCAATGAAACAAAACTAAAAATAAGCAAAGCCCTTAAGGGTGTAAAGCGTTCAGAAGAGACGAGATTAAAAATGAGTATTGCGTTGATAGGAAATAATCGGGGCAATGGAAATAGAGGCAAAAAATGTTCAGAGGCAATAAAATTAAAAATAAGTAAAAAACTTAAGGGAAGAAAATTGTCTGAGGAGCATAGAAGTAAATTAAGTGAATCCCTCAAAGGTAATAAACGTGCACTTGGGTATAAGCATACTGAAGGACATAAGAAAAAAGTTAGCGAAACTCTTAAAAAAATTGGTCATAAGCCTCCAAGTTGGTTAGGCAAGCATCATACAGAAGAAACTAAAATAAAGGAAAGAGAATCCCATTCCGGAGATAAATGTTATAACTGGAAAGGTGGCATTACTCCTTTTAGAACAAAAATATGGAGAAGTATACAATACCAAGATTGGCGAAATAAAGTATTCGAGAGAGATAATTATACTTGCCAAATTTGTAAAACTAAAAAGAATTTAGTGGCACATCATATAAAAAATTTTAAAGAATATCCTGAATTGATTTTTGAAGTTAGCAATGGATTAACCCTATGTGTGGATTGTCACAGGAAAACTGATAATTATGGTAATAAGGCAAGGTATATTACCAAGGTCACGAGCATGAAAGGCAATTAATGAAAAAAGTATATGAGATAGATCCAGAAAACAAAGCCGGATTCCTGCTTGAGAGAAAAAAGGGAATCGGAGCCTCCGACGTCGCCGCTATATGCGGGCTCAATCCTTACGCCTCTACGCTCTCTGTATGGTATGACAAGACGCGAGAAGGATTAAGGGAAGATGAGGAAAACATACCGGCGGAGATAGGCCTCATCCTGGAAGATTATCTCGAGAAGAAATTCGTAAAGAAATTCAAGGAACTCTACGAGGAAGATCTCGAGCTCCTGAGGATCCCATATATATTGGCCCATGATGAGTACGACTTCTGCAGATGCACCCTGGATAGGTATTTTATGCGGAACGGAATATTTATACCGGCTGAGTTTAAGACTACTTCCGAATACCAGAAGGAGAAATGGAAGGAGGACGAGATCCCGGAGCAGTATTACTTGCAGGTGCAATGGCAGATCTTCATCACCGGGGCCCCGCTTGCATATGTTGGATTTCTGATTGGAAACCGTGTCTTCGATATCCGGGAAATCCCGAGAAACGACAAGGTCATAGATTTGATATTTAATAGGTGCAGTACTTTTTGGAATGACTATGTGATTGCTAAAATTATGCCGGCGCCAGACGGTAGCGAAGTGAGCGGCAAGGTCCTCAAGGAACTTTATTCGATAGAATTTGAGGGCAAGATTCTGGATCCGACCGAAGAGGAAGAAAAACAGCTTTTAAAAGCAGCAGACGATGCGAAAGCTTGGAATGAAAAAAAGAAGGAAGCCGAGAAAAAGTTTAATGAAGCCAAACAAAATATCATAGCAGTAATGAAGGACGCAGAAATGGTCCTTATAGGATCTGAAAAGGTTACGCATAAGACTGTTACAAGGGAAGGCCATTATGTAAAGCCTTCAAAATACAGGCTACTTGATATCAGAAATATTTTATAAGGAGGTCAAATTAATATGGTTGATAAAAACGGTGAAGATACAGAAAAAAATCTCAAGGATGTGGGAGACATAAAAAGCCTTCCGGCAGTGTTAAAAAAGAACACCTCAAAGATCATGGGTGTCTTGCCTTCAGGCTTCGACGATGCTGAAAAAAAGGACATGGTAAGGGCAATATTCTATCTCGCTGTCAAAGCCTACGAGGAAATACCGATGCTCAGGAACTGTACACCAGACAGCATATTAAAATCTATAATGGATGCTGCAAGCCTCGGGATGATCCCATTCAGTAAAACAAACGAGTGCGCAATTATCCCTTACGGAAAGATAGCACAGCTTCAGCTTATGTACCGTGGAGTGCATAGACTAGCGATGAACACCGGACTATTTAAAAATATCCGGATAGATACAGTCCGGGCAGGAGACAAGTTCAATTATGAAAAGGGCTTTAATATACGGCTGACACATATTCCATTGCTGGAACCTATAGCGGACCGAGATATCCAATTCTTTTATGGATTATATGAGCTCAAAGACGGTGGCAGGGATTTCGTGGTGATGGCAAGGAAAGATATGGATGCCCACAGGGATAAATATTCGAAGCAGTATAAGAAAGCGAAAGAAAATAAAAACCTTGGCAATGCTAAGTGGCATACCGAATACGAGGCAATGGGGCTGAAGACTATCCTCATAAAGCTATTAAAGTATGCCCCCAAATCGGAGAAGCTAATCAACCAGCTCGCCCTGGACAAGGTCATAAAAAGAGAGATCGCCCCGGAACCGAAAGATTTCACAAAAGAAGCGGAAGAGGATTTCATACTCGAAAGGCAATTCGACGCTGAAGGCAGCGGAGTATATGAGGAGACCGAAGAGGAAAAGGGCAAGAAAAAAGTTAAAAAGGAAAAGGATATTGGAGTCAAAGAAACGATCAAGGGTAAACCAGGGTCCCTCGTTACCGATGAGGCACTGGATCATATATTTGCAATGGGCAAAACACTGCACATCGACGATAAGAGCCTGAATAACAAAATCAAATTAAGGTTCAAGATAAACAATGTCAAAGATATGACAGTGGCCCAGGCAGAAAAGGTCTTTAAGGACCTTAAGGCCGACATAGACAAATTAAACAAAGAAGCTGATGAAATAGAGAAGGGAATAGCTTTGCAGGAAAAAAGGGAGCAGGAAGCAAGGGAAAGTACAAAAGAAGCAGAAGGACCCGAGAAAGAGGAAAAAATAGAACAGCAGAGCTTAACATAAAAAATGGGGAATCCGAAGCCTTAAGGCGCTTTAAGGCTGCCTGTTAAATAAGTTCGCAGCAATTTTAATAGGCTTCCCCAGATAATAATATTATGAAAACTCAATTTAACAACTTAGAAGGCATTAATAGGGAAATAGCGGAATATCTAAAAGATTATTGTGATGGCATATCCCATTCTATAAGCAATGAAGGGCTGGCACATAAATTTGACATAGATGTAAGGACAGTGAGAAATCTGGTGGCAAATATAATCGCAAAATATGAACTTCCCATAGGGTCAACATCAAAAAATTTATCAGGTATATTCTGGATAAAAACCGAAGATGAATTTGAAATAGCTCATAGGGAATTAATATCAAGAATCAAGAAACTTAGTAAGCGAGCAAAGGGAGTAAGAAGAGGCTGGCAGGCTTGGAAAAGTGAAATAGAGGCAGAGCAATTGACGTTAAGCGGGGTGGGTAGTGAATAGGTCATGTTCTAAATGCGGTGCATAT
>JAFGLS010000236.1 GCA_016927935.1 Syntrophaceae bacterium | reverse complement strand
TTCAATTAACACCTCTTATGTCTATGATTTTATATAACTTGTGACCAATTTCAGCACACATTTTTTGCCATTACACCCGAAATGACAACGAAACACTACACTAGTATACCAGCGTCAGCCTTGGTTCACGTGCTGCGCGCAGAGCTAACTCTGACGATGGTTCACGGGTAATCATTTTATGAAGCCATTGATCATCAATTTTGCCATTAACAACCGGAAGAAGTTCATCAGCTAGGTATAATGCTTCTGCTATATCATGTGTCACGTAAATTATCGGGAAAAGCATCCTGCTTTTCAAATTTTTCAATTCTTCACGCAGACCGCGGCGCGTAATCGCATCCAGAGCCGAAAAAGGTTCATCCAGAAGAAGGATGCGGGGATGCCTCGCCAGCGCCTGACAAATTGCGCAGCGCTGACGCTCTCCGCCGGAAACCATATGGGGCTTGCGTTTCCGCAAATGATTTATTTTAAAAAGTTCAAATAGTTCATCAACTTCTTTTTTATCCACAGCAGCAAAGGCGGCATTGTCAAAGAGATTCAAATGCGGGAAAAGGTTATAATCCTGAAACACATATCCCAAATGGCGTTTCTGCGGTGAAATATTAATATGGCGCAAAGAATCGAACCAGACTTCATCACCAAAAACAACTTTTCCTTCCTTTGGTTTTTCCAGACCGGCCAGCATGCGGATGATGGTTGTTTTTCCGCCGCCTGATGGACCGATCATTACGACCATATTCTTCTTTGCGCAGGAAAACGATATATCCAGATCAAAATACCTTAATTGTTTTTTAAAAAAAACTTCTATGCTCATGTTCACCGGCCTTCATTAATTTTATTAATCAACAATAAAAATGCGTAACTGATGGGAATGAAGCTCAGCGCAATCATTCCCGCGGCCTGGTAATTCATCATTTCCACAGCTTCATAAATCGCGATGGAAGCGACTTTTGTCTGCCCCGGAATACTGCCGCCGACCATTATCAAAACACCGAATGCTCCGATCGAATGCAGAAAAACCAAAATAGCGGCGGCGGCAATACCGCTTACCGAGTTGGGAATAATCACACGAAAAAATGTTGCGCCCTTAGACAAACCAAGTACGTACGATGATTCCAGCAGACGGCAGTCTATCTTTATAAAGGCCGCCTTCATCGGCTGGACGGCAAAAGGAATCGAGTAAATAATGGATGCAATCGTTATTCCGATAAACGTAAAAAGAAGCGATTCGCCGGTAAGCATCTGCCATATCTTACCCACAAAACCTTTCGGTCCCATAAGGACAATCAGATAAAATCCGACAACAGTGGGAGGCAGAGCCATCGGTAAAAAAATCAGCGCTTCCAGAAACGACTTTCCCGCGAAACGATAATAAGCCAGCGCGTAGGCGACAGGCGCGGCAATAACCATCAGAAAGACGGTTGTCACCAGCGCCAGTTTGAATGTCACATAAAGAGCAAGATAATCCATTTAACGATAACCGTACTTGATTTTTATTTCCTTCGCCGCAGACGAATTAAGATATTCTACGAACTTCTCCACAGCAGCGCGATTTGTTGTCCTTTTTAAAATGCAGGCCGATTGAATAATTTCGGGCGCTTCATTGATAACGTAGAAGCAGCCTTTTTTCCCTTCATCACAGGCTATGGCCGACATCGCACAAAATCCGGCATCAACCGCGGATGTCGAAGCATACTGAAAAGATTGCGCGACAGTCTGAGCTGTGACCAATTTATTTTGCAAGACATCCCACATGCCGGCTTTTTCCAATGCTGCTTTAGCTGCGGCTCCGTATGGAGCGGTTTTCGTGTTGGCAATGGAAATTTTCTTGACCTGCTCATTTTTCAGAGCATCCTGCCAGGTTTTTGCTTTGCAGAAATCCTTACTGAACGACCATAAAATTGCCTGTCCTTTGGCGTAAATAAAAGGCGTATCCGCCAAACCGTCTTTGTTGAGTTTGGCCGGTCTTTCTTCGTCGGCCGATAACAACAAATCGTAGGGCGCGCCGTTGATTATCTGGCTGTAAAGGTGACCGCTGGAAGAAAAAGTTCCTTCGGCTTTAATCTTTGTTTTTGCCTCAAAATCAGCCGCCATATCTTTAAAGGCGGAAATAAAATTTGCCGCGACCGCAACGGAAATTTTTTCTCCTGCGGTAACGGGAGCCTTTTCTTCAGCAAAGGAGGATAGAAAACTCATTAAAACAATTAAAATTAACGCAATAACAATTTTGAAATTTTTCATAATCTCTTCCTTCTTTGTCATTTATAACATATGTTATAAATAGCATATTTGTCAGCAAAAAAATGCCCCGCTATTTACCGCGGGACATTTTAAATTAACGATTACTTAAGTTTTTCAATCTGCACAGCACAGGCCTTATATTCCGCTGTTTTGGTGCCCGGGTCATAAACCGCGTTGGTCAACCAGTTGGCGCAACCTTCCCGGAAATGGAAAGCCATCCATACCATACCAGCGGGCACCTGTTCGGTCACTTTAGCCCGCACCTTTACCTCACCCCGACGTGAGCGGACTTTTATATATTCATTATGCTTGATACTAAGCTTCTGCGCGTCAGCAGGGGAAATATCCGCTGTCTCTTCCGGTAAAATCTGGTCCATGCCCGAACGACCGGTCTGTGTCCTTGTGTGATATTGGTAAAGCCTTCGGCCTGTACTGAGAACAAAGGGATATTCTTTATCTGCTACTTCCGCCGGCGGCGCCCACTCAACCGGACTGAAGACTCCCTTGCCATGGGAAAAGATGCCATCGCGATGTAAAAACGCTGTTCCCGGATGCGTCTCAGTCGGGCAAGGCCACTGAAAACCATCTGTTTCAATCCGGCTGTATTTTATGCCGCCCATTGCGGGAGCCAGGACAGATAATTCATTGTCCCAGATTTCCTGTGAGCTGTTAGAAGCCCATTCCTGTCCCATGTGTTTGGCGAGTTCTTTAAAAATCCACCAGTTGGGCTTAGCCTGCCCCGGAGGGGTTTTTACCTTGCGGACGCGGTTTACACGCCGTTCGCTGCTGGTGAAAGTTCCGTCATCCTCGCTCCACGCCGCAGCCGGCAGGATGACATGAGCAAACTGTGTTGTTTCCGTGGGGAAAATATCCTGACAGACAATAAATTCCGCGGATGCCAATTCGTGTTCCACCTTATGAATATCCGGTTCCGTATTGGCGAGATTTTCGCCGAAAATGTAAAATGCCCGGACAGATTTGCTTACCAGCCCTTCCATCATCTGCGGAATCATAAGTCCATTTTTCTCCGGCAGTTTTGCGACTCCCCAGGCCTTTTCAAATTTAGCCCGGATTGCGGGATCAATAACTTTCTGATAGCCGGGGAAGACAACGGGCAGCGCTCCCATATCGCAGGCGCCCTGAACGTTGTTTTGACCGCGCAGAGGATTTACTCCCGCTGACGGCATTCCCATATTGCCCAAAAGGAGCTGGAGATTGGCAGTACTCAGCACGTTGTCTTTTCCAGTTGTGTGTTCCGTTATGCCCAGGGTGTAGCAGAGCATTGCCGGTTTCACCTTAGCCAGCATATGCGCCACTTCCCGGATTTGTTCCACACTCACGCCGGAAATCTTGGAGGCGCGTTCCGGCGGATACTCCATTACCTTTGCCTTGAAAGCCTCGAAGTTATCACATTTTTGTTTTACAAAATCTTTGTCATACAAATTTTCCGTAATCAACACGTGCATGAGACCATTGAGGAAGGCGATGTCACTCCCCACCTTAATCTGGCAATGGATATCAGCAAAATCAGCGAGAGGTTGCTTGCGGGGGTCCACCAAAATAAGCTTTGCGCCGTTCCGGACGGCGTTTTTCAAAAACGTGGCCGCCACGGGATGGGCTTCTATCATGTTGGTGCCGATACAGAAAAATAATTTTGCTTCAGCAAATTCACCGAAAGAATTGGTCATTGCTCCCGAACCGAATGATTGCGCCAGACCGGCGACAGTGGGAGCGTGTCAGGTACGCGCGCAGTGATCGACGTTGTTGGTACCAATCACTGCGCGGAAAAGTTTCTGCATTTGATAGGAGTCTTCGTTGATGCTGCGGGCGCAACTGACGCCGGCAATGGCGTCGGGACCGCTCTCAGCGATAATCTTCTTAAACTTTTTAGCTACCAGATTAAGGGCTTCATCCCAGGTCGCTTCCCGGAACGCCCCGTTTTCTTTGATTAAGGGCGATGTCAGACGGTCGGTGGAATAGATGAAATCGTAACCGAAACGGCCTTTGACGCAGAGCCTTCCCTTATTGGGCGCTCCGTCCTCCACACCGGTTACTCTGACAATCTGTTCCCCCTTCATGTGCAGGTAAAGCTGGCAACCGACACCACAGTAGGGGCAGGTGGTGCGAATTTTCTCCAGTTCCCATGAACGTCCCTGACCGATGGCCTTTTTCTCAATCAGCGCGCCTACTGGACAGAGCTGCACGCATTCGCCGCACTGGACACAGGATGATTCTCCCATAAGGGAATCAGTGTCAAAAACTATAGAAGTTTCATGTCCGCGCCAGCCCAAATCAAGAACCTCATTGACCACCACATTGTTGCAACCGGCAACGCAACGTCCGCAGGAAATGCATTTACCGCGATCAACACGGATGAACGCGGAACTTTCGTCAAGCCCTGTTTTAACATCGGCATATTGAATGCCGGGATGTTCAATGCCCAGATAATAGGCGGCATCCTGCAGCTCACAATTGCCGTTTTTTTCACAGGCAATACAATCATGACTGCCTGTGGAAAGCAAAAGATCAACAACCAGACGCTGGGCTTCCAGTGCCTTTTCCGAACGCGTGTTGACCTTCATTCCCTCTTTCACCGGCAGATTGCAGGTTGCTTGAAGTCCGCGCATTTCTTCCACATCCGCGACGCAGACCCGGCATTTTCCCGCAACTCCCGTTTTGTCATGATAGCAAAGTGATGGAATGTAAATCCCGTTTGCTCTAGCCGCCTGAAGTACGGTCTGACCAGCGGCAGTTTCACAGGTTATTCCGTTGATTGTGATTTTCATTTAAGTCTCTCCTCTTCTTTTATACAAAGATAATTTATTATTTTTTAATTAGCGCATCAAACTCTGGACGGAATTTTTCCACCATAGCTTTGATGGGCACGGAAAAAGCTTCTCCGACAGGGCACAGCGTCAAACCACGCACTGTATTGCAGATTCTGAGTACCATTTCGATGTCTTTTGTTTCTCCCTGCCCCGCCAGAAGTTTTTGAAGAATTTTGACAATGGTATGAGAACCTTCCTTGCATGGAAAACATTTCCCGCAGGATTCGTGCGCGTAAAACTTAATGGTTCTCAAGGCAATTTCCGGAATGGAAAAATCCTCATTGATAACCATGATGCCGCCAGAACCAAGGGCAGTTCCGTGTGCCGCGCAGGAATCATAATCCATGGTGAGATCCTTAAGCTCATTAGCTTTCAGAATGGCGACCGACAGACCGCCGACAATGACAGCCTTCAGCTTTCCTTTGACTCCTCCCGCCGTTTTTATGAGTTCATTAAAAGAAACGCCCAACGGATACTCATAAACTCCCGGTTTTTTCACGCAGCCGCTGATTCCGAATAGTTTGAAGCCGTAATTGTTTTCAAAACCCCATTGCTTAAAAGTTTCCGCCCCCTTCTCAATGATAAACGGAACACTGGCCAGTGTTTCCACATTGTTGACGATGGTGGGACAACCATATAAACCTTCCACGGCGGGAAACGGCGGCCGGATACGCGGCTGCCCGCGCTTCCCTTCAATGGATTCAATCAGCGCTGTTTCTTCTCCGCAGACATAGGTTCCAGCACCCCGGTGCACAATAATATCCAAATCAGAAAGCTGACCGTCTGCTTTTGCTTCGGCAATCGCCTTCTCCAAAATATCGGCGATCCAGGCGAATTCACCCCTGATATAGATGAAGGCCAGATGGGAACCGATGGCGCGGGCAGAAATAGCCATCCCCTCAATCAGCAGGTGAGGATCGTATTCCATTATCTGCCGGTCTTTAAAAGTTCCCGGTTCTCCTTCATCAGCATTGCAAATCAGATAAACCGGCTTTTTCGTATCCTTGGGAATGAAGCCCCACTTGACGCCAGCCGGAAATGCCGCTCCCCCACGACCCCGCAGATTGGCTTTTTTGACTTCCTCCAGAATTTCGACAGGTTTCATGGTCATGGCTTTAGCCAGCGCACTATATGCTCCGTTGCGTTTGGCAACTTTAAGCGACGTCGAATTGCTTACGCCACGATTTTTTAAGAGCACATCGCAGGCACTGCCAAAAGAGTAGTTTGCTTCCTTTTTCGGCATAACTCCTTTTCTCAAGCTGGCCAGCAGTGCGTCAACTTTCTTAGGAGTCATTTCCTCGTAATAAACATCATTGACCTGGATAACCGGACAGGTGCCACAGGAAGCAAGACATTCCACTTCGGATAGTGTAAACAGACCGTCGGGTGTTGTTTCCCCCGCTTTGATTTTCAAAGTCTTTTCGAGATGTTTAAGAATTTTCTTTGCTCCCGCAAGGGTGGCGGGAATATTTGTATCCACCTGAATATGATACCGTCCCATTGTTTTTCCGACATTGAACATCGAGTAATAAGTGGCAACACCATAGGCTTTCCCGGAAGAAACGCCAATAACTTTAGCTACTTCCCGGATGTTGTCCTTGTTCAACCGGTTCTTATTTGCTTTCTGCACCAGGGTTAACGCGGGCATAATAGCCGATTCTCTTTGGGGATATCGGCTCACTAGACGGCTAATCTTCTCTTCTACCTGTTTTGTAATCATAACGTGGGTCCTCTCCATGACAAAATCTATGAAAATATATCAAACACTGACACATGCCAGCGTAATGCTTCATACAGTATGAGTTGTCCGCATGTCAATTAAAAATCTTTGCGCCTGTAAATATCATTATTTGCTTCAGGTAAGTATATTCCATGGACAAATGGTCATCGGTTTATAGCCTTTGTCCTGCATAATCATATCCATATGAATCAGGCTTATAGCAGACACATCCATGTCACGCGCAAAAACTTTCCCTGCGCGGTAAAGCGTTACCAAATATTTTTTGCATTTGTCACAGACAAAAGCGGCTTCCTGTGTTTTGTTTTCAATGTAAAAATATTCCATATCCTTTGGGGTTTCTTTTTCACAATAAGGACAACTTATTCGTGTAAATCGCCAGTCCTGTCCGCATGAACTACAATGCAGAAAACGTTTGCCTCCTTCCTCTTCAATCAGAGCGATTGAGGGAAATTCCCCGCAAATCGGACAATAGCCCTTTTCCCAGTCAAACGACCCAACAGCCGCCGTTATTTCCCTTGCTCGTTTCTCCAGAGCAACACGGTTTACCAAACTCATTAAAAAAGTGGCATTTGATGGTGATACTTTCAGATCCTTAGAATCACGGGTATGAACCCCAGGGCAATTCCGATTGCTATCGGGACTGGACCCTAATTCCGCCCCAAAGGGCGGGGTATTATACCCTCCACTTATGGCGGGATTGTTCGACTTGCAAATTTCAATACACTTCGTTTTTGAAATTTGAGTCTCACAATAACTATCGGAAACTTTGTTTCCATTATTTTTAGATGTTTGAAAATAATTAAACGGATTGATTTTCCCTTCCTGAATCAGATTTGATATCTTATTGATGTTTTCTGTAAGTTGCGGCATACCTTCTTTAACAGCATCCGCCATTGATAAAGCAATTTCTTTCAATGAATCCTCCGGTAAAAATAATTCAATCTGACGGATGACCGGCACACCTGCTTTAAGTTTTTCTTTATCAATAAGCGAACAATCAAGCTTCTCAGGGAAAGAACTTTCGGCAAGTTGCCTCTGTTTCATGATAATCGGAGCAAATGCCTTGATAATTTCACGGTTTTCCGGGTTTTGTTCAAGAGCTCTTGTTATTATATTTTTGATTTCGGATGATTCGGTGGCGGTTGTCATAATTTTTTATTCCTAATGAGTCCCATATTTCAGAAGCGTAGCGCGCTGAAATATGTTGGACGAATTATCCCACGTGCGAAGCTAAGTGGGGTTTAATACTAAAAGTGGCGCACACCCTATCAGATGTGCGCCACTCCGTCAAATTAATGAGACTCAAACTGAGAAAACGAATAACCAAATACCCTAAAGGGCGCCTATCGGTTCACTATAGGCGCATTAAAATTTGTTAGTCGAATTATCTCACATGTGAAGCTATGTGGGATTGTATCAAAATAGCAAGTGCTATCTTACTTTTTGTCTTCAACAATAAACAGTTTCCCCTCACGTTCCATCTCTTTCACCCATTTAGGATGAAGCATCCTCAAAACGGGCAACTCCATCTTGCCGTTAATCATCGCCCAAACACTTCCGGGATTGCCAATCGTTCCCAGATACAGGTGAACAAAAAAGAAAGCGAAAATTACCGCAAAACCAAAGACGTGCAGTACATAGACCCAGTCCATAATGTCATCAGGCAGATAGTGAGGAAACCACATGAAAAAGCCCGTGCAAACCATCAGCAATCCAAACAAGGCTACTGTCAGAAAAAACATTTTCTGGCCGGGATTATATTTGCCGGTTTCGGGCACTTTATCCAAATGCCATAAATATCCACCCGCGGCCTTTATCCATTCCCAGTCCTCGGGAAATTTAAATATCCCCGCTTCTTTCCACCACATCTGAATAGCCAGAAGCAATGCTATAGCAAAAACTACAGCCATAATGTCATGAACGGTTGC
>JAFGLS010000235.1 GCA_016927935.1 Syntrophaceae bacterium | reverse complement strand
GCAACCGTTCATGACATTATGGCTGTAGTTTTTGCTATAGCATTGCTTCTGGCTATTCAGATGTGGTGGAAAGAAGCGGGGATATTTGTATTTCCTGAGGATTGGGAATGGATAAAAGCAGCGGGTGGATATTTATGGCATCTGGATAAGGTTCCCGAGACCGGCAAATACAATCCCGGTCAGAAGGCATTTTTCCTGACGGTAGCGCTGTTTGGATTGCTGATGGTTTGCACGGGCTTTTTCATGTGGTTTCCCCACTATCTGCCTGACGACATTATGGATTGGGTCTATGTACTGCACGTCTTTGGCTTTGTGGTTATTTTCGCTTTCTTTTTTGTTCATTTGTATCTGGGGACGATTGGCAATCCCGGAAGTGTTTGGGCGATGATTAACGGCAAGATGGAGTTGCCGGTATTGAAGATGCTTCATCCAAAGTGGGTGAAAGAAATGGAGCGTGAAGGCAAGCTGATGATTATTGAAGACGAAAAATAGATGACTTGAAAAATAAATTTTGAAAAGGCCTGGATCAGGAAACTCCAGGCCTTTTTTTTGCGAAGGTGACGAAATTAACACTTGATTATACTAAACTACATCGCTTACAATCACTAACCTAAGTTAAAAGCACTGCATAGATGTTATATAAATTATATTTCATGGTGATTAACGTGAAAATAATACTAGTTGTTCCTACTGCTGAATATCGCAGAAATTTCTTTTACCGGCTGGCTAGTTATATCTATGGCCCGAGCAGCGCGATTACCGGTCCCTTGATAATCGGTGGCATACTTAAACGTGCCGGGCATAATGTGGAGGTGTATCAGGAATTCGACGGGTATTTTAATCCGCGTTGTATGAAATACTGTGATCTTGTCGGTTTTTATACAATTACTTCAAACATTAACCGTGCTTATGAACTTGCAGATTTAGCCAGAAATATAATGGGTAAACGGGTCATTATGGGCGGTTTGCACGCCTCCAGCCTGCCGGAAGAAGCGTTGCTTCATGCAGACCAGGTAATTGTCGGTGAAGCTGAACAGGTAATTCTCGATGTTGTAGAAAAGAAATTAACTGACGATATCATTTACGCTCCACCCATTAAAAATATTGATGTTTTGCCTTTTCCTGATTATTCAATCTTAAAAACACCATGTAATGCGGCAAATATTTTAACCACTCGTGGGTGTCCTTACAGCTGCTCATTCTGCTCTTCGTCAAAAATGTTTATACCATACAGGGAGAGGAGTATTGAGAATGTTATCGAGGAAATAAGAATGTATAAAAAAATGAGATTTAAATACCTCAATTTCCAGGACGATAATCTGACCGCGAATAAAGAAAGAATTAAAAAATTGTTAAAAAAAATGATTTCCGAGAATCTTATTTTCAAGGAAACTTTTTTCTTTGGCAGAGCAGATATTGCCTTTGATAATGAATTGCTTGAATTGTTGCGGGATGCTCGTGCGCGAAGAGTCCTCGTTGGATTTGAATCCTTAAACCAGAGCTCTCACGATCTGATTAACAAAAAGATGAATGTCGAGGATATTTATTCCTTAGGTGATAAACTTACCGCGTATAAAATTAAACTTATTGCAAGCATTGTGTTGGGAATGGATACGGACGGATCGGAGGATATCAAAAAAATAGTTGACCATTGCATCAACATCAACGCCTATCAATTACAGCCTGCTATTCTCACACCTTTCCCCGGCACTGAAATTTATAAACAGCTTTCCAAAGAAAACCGCATTTTCGAAAAAGATTGGCAGTTTTATGATATGATGAACGTGGTTTTTCACCCTAAATATTTTACTTCGGCCGAGCTTCAACTGGAGTTTTTCAACGCGTTAAAAAAGTTCTATTCGATAAAACCATTATATAAAATTTTAAAGATTTATGGGAGTGAAGCCTTACTGAGAAGGTTGGGCATTTGTATTATAATTCTTCTTTCCTTGCCCCATTACAGGATAACAAGAAAAGTGATGACTTCCGTCTATGCTACTCATAGTATTCCTTCAATAAATATTCCATCCGAAGTAAAGCAAAGAGATGGCGCGTAAAGGCAAACTGATTATTGGCCTGCCAGATCGGGTTCGCCGCAATATTTTAAGATATGTTCACGGGCGGTGTCGCGCATTTTTATGGCTGTTGCCCATAAATCCGGAGTCGGGGAGTCTTTTACATTACGGGGTTCAATAGGTTTTCCGATTGTTACGTTAATTTTGCCGTGCCGGGGAAACAGGCTAACATCACGTAGAACGGAACGTGTTCCGCGAATGGCAATAGGAATAACCGGAACATTTGCTTTCACTGCAGCTTCAAATGCTCCCATATGAAAAGGACGAAGTCCCGGGATGCGGGTAAAAGTGCCTTCGGCAAAAAAGAGCAGATTGCGGCCTTTGCGCGCTGTGGACACGACGCGACGGGCATCTTCCACTCCTTTTTGTCTGTTGAAACGCTCCACAAATTCCGTCTGAATGCGCTTAAGGAATAAGCGTGCCAGAGGATTTCCTTTCAGCTCGGCTTTGGCCACGAAGCTGAATTCCAGCGGCAGTACGGCAACCATGAGAAAATTATCCAGATAACTGGCATGATTAGACACTAATATGCAGGAATTTTTGAGGGGAAGATTTTCCGTCCCCTCCACAATAAGCGGAGTAAATGAAGCACTTGCCAGAGACCGCCCCATTTTCCTCATTACAGCCCATCGCCATGATTCCCTAGGCAACAATACAACCGATAACCAGGTGACCGGAGCAAGGATGGAGAAAAGCATCCAGCAATAAACGACATAAAGTCCGCTTTGCAGGCCATTCCACACGCGTTTCAGCTCTGGTACAATTCTTAAGGCAGCGATGCGCATTATTTGCCACCATGCCGCCTTATAACCTTTGTCGATTTGTCCTTTTTCGTAAAGGGCGCGGTTAGCGGCACGGCGAATTTTTCCGCTGGAAGTTTTCAATACTGTCCCCGGTGGAGCCAGTACCACTTCATCCGCCGCTGTTCCCACCAAATCTATCGCCATGGTGTTGATTTCCTCACGCAGGGCGTTTAATTTCTCCGGATTGTCTTCCCGCGTTTCCGCCAGCACCACCAATTTCTCAGTTTGATTGATAGTATCTCTAGTTGCGAAAACAACCGCATTGCCTTTTCTGATACCGGCAATCTTGCCTACGGCCTCTTCCATTTCCTGAGGATAGATGTTTCGTCCGGCGCGTATAATAATATCTTTTTTGCGTCCTGTAATAAATATGTCACCGCCCGCGATATAGGCCATGTCGCCGGAATCCAGCCAGTTGCCGTTAAAGAGCTTCTTCGTATCCTCGGCGTTGTGATAATAACCTGATGTAGCCGACGGTCCGCGGAAATGGAGTTTCCCTTCGTATCGTTCCGGAAGTTCCCGTCCCGCATCATCCACAATGCGCACTTCATGATCGGGTAGAGGATGGCCACAGGCGACAAACCGCAAAACCTTCTCGTCATTTTCGGATGACGCAACAGCATGGCCGGTATTGACAAAAATATCTCTGTCAATTTTATCAATAAGCGGCCCGCGATTAAGAGGTGGAAAAGAAAGACCAACAGAACATTCCGCCAGTCCGTACACGGGCATCATTGTTTCTCGCTTAAAGCAGTACTTGCCGAATTGACGGCAGAAATTTTCCACGGTTTCCGGGCTTACCGGTTCGGCTCCGTTGCAGGCAATTTTCCAGGAAGACAAATCAAGTCCCTGAAGATCGGAATCATCTATTCTTTTCAAACATAATTCATAGGCAAAATTGGGAGCGGCGGAAATTGTACCGCGGTAACGGTGAATAGCCCACAACCAGCGTTGCGGCCGCGAGATAAAATTCAGCGGAGACATCACCACGAGTGAGGCGGCATAGTAAAAACTGCAGAACCACGTTCCGATCAGGCCCATATCATGATAAAGCGGCAGCCAGCTGACAACCACGTCCGTGGACTTCAGCTGTGTTGCTTCACATAGCGCGCGGATATTGGCCAGGAGATTGGCGTGGGTAAGTATCACGCCTTTGGGATTGCCGGTGCTGCCGGACGTATATTGAAGAAAAGCAATGTCTTTTGCGGATGGTGTGAATTTACTATACGTTGCTTTGCCGGAGATTAATTCCTGAACGGTAGCCAGTGTGTGTATGCTTTCCACCTGCGCCTTGAGAATCTGGGCAAATCGCTTGGCCTCCGGAATGATGACCATCATCTTTGCGTCACAGTTTTTAAGAATGGCGATGTGACGTCTCAAATGATCCTCAAGCTGGTTCATGCGAAACGGCGGATAGATGGGTACAGGTATGCCGCCTGCCAGTAAAATACCCATAAAAGTAAAAAAGTATTCATGGCTGGTGGGCAGCATAATAGAAACAGCATCTCCCGGAAGAAGTCCTTTTTCCTGAAGACCGGCGGCTACTGCCCGCGCACCATCACTCAACTGCCCGTAGGTAATAATTTTCCCATCGCCCTCATCACTGTATAAACGAATATGCGGTCTTTCCGGATGATTCTCTACATGCCAGTTCAGAATATCTACAAGAGTTGTGGCGTTAAAAGGCAAATCATGTGCCTCTTCGATTTCCATTTCCTTGATTTTCACGGTGGCAAAGGGCGTTGAGGAAGGACTTGCTTGGATAATTATCTGCCAGAGATCACGGGGCGTTTCAGCTTCAATGAATATTTTTTCCTCAAGTGTAACACCGAAACTTCTTTCCACGCGCGTGAGCAATTCCACACGTGCCAGACTGTCCAGTCCAAGGTCCTTTGTGAGTGAACTATCCGGAAATATCCTTTTGGTTTTCGGCCAGGACGGATGAAGCTCAACGACAAGCTCTCTAATATCCTGGAGCAAAACATCTATTGATTTACTGGAGTCGACATTCACTGGATTATCATTCATAAGCCTTCCTTCTTGCGTATTGATATAATAACGAATACTATCTTTTTAAATAATTCAATGTTTGTCATTTCGAAGTCCCACATGCGTGGGATCGTACTCTTCCAAAAATATTATGTCACTTCGACCAGCGGGAGAAGTCTTAATTTATTATCATTCTAAAGATTCCTCGCCCCGATACCCTGCATGCGCCGGACAAGTGCATCGGTGTTCGGAATGACATTTTTTGTTATTACGACATTGTCTCTTTCCATCGGCATGACGACTTTCATAGAAATTTTAGTATCAAGAAAAAGTCTTCTGTATCTATTCTCCGGAATGTTTAAGCGCGAACATCTTGCCCCGTTCTTCATTGACAAAAAAAATGATGACTATTGACATGAGAAAAAAGGCCGAACAAATAAGAATAGCTTTGTGCAGGCCGAAAAAAGCCTGAAATAATCCCAGACTCATGAGTCCAAAAATTGAAGAAAGTCGGCCAGCAAAAGCCCACAGACCGAAAAACTCTCCGGCTTTTGTATCCGGTGAAAAAAGGCCCACCATGGCGCGGCACGCGGATTGGGTTGATCCCAGACCAAGTCCGGCAATTGAACCGATAAAGAGAAAAACATGTTCATCTTTAAGAGAAACTGCCATTAAACTGTTTATGAAAACCGTTACCTTGCTGACTGAGTAAATCAAACTCACGGTAAACACCCAGATTACGAGAGTCAGGATTAATGTTTGCCTGGCTTTCCATTTGTCCTGAATTATGCCGAAAAGAAATGCTCCTCCCGCTGCTGTAAACTGCGTTATGACAAACATTAATATCTGTGTCGCGCCTGACCATTTCACGACCTGGTCTCCGTAAATAAAGGCAAAGGCAATCACAATGGAGAGACCGGCAAAGGCGAAGAAGAAAGATGCCAGAAGAATCATTAAATCCCGGTAATCCCTAATATCGGAAAATGTTTTTTTCAGCCTTTTCCATCCGATGGAAAAATAATTTTCATTTTGGGGAAGAGGCCTTGCCGAAGTCCGCTCGTTAAGCCAGAGAAATGTCGGGATGGCGGCGACAAGGAAAAATAATCCTGTCACCGGTCCCACCAACCGCAAGTTTTGGAAATTATCCATTGTATACATGCTGGCGTTGAGACCAAAGATTACTGCGGCAGTAGATAGAAGTCCTCCAAAATAGCCCAACCCCCAGGCATAGCCTGAAATCTTGCCCAAATCCTCGGGCGGGCCGAGACCCGGCAGGAAACTGGATACAAAAGACTCACTCCAGGAAAAACCGACATTGGACAGAATGATAAGCAGCATTCCCAGCAGGATGTCTCCAGGGCCAACGAAGTAAAGAGTTGCAGTAGTAATTACTGTGAGAATGTAGCTTCCGAAAAGAAATTTCTTTTTGGAAGCGGTATAATCCATAATTGCGCCAAAGAGGGGAGCTGAAAGAAGTACAATCAGGTAGCTTATGGAAAGGGATATGCTCCAGAGAAGATTTCCCAAACAGTATTGTGGGCCGTCTCCGACAATAATTCTGGGAAATATGATGCAAAATACAACCGTGATAATGACAGTAGTATAAGACGAGTTGGCAAAATCAAACATTGCCCAGCCGAACAGTTCTTTGCGTGAAGCCCTTTTAATTGCTGCCATAGATTTACCCCGTTAGAAATCCCAACTGCTTGCAGTGGGGATGATTGTTTTTTTAGCGAACATAGGGTTTATTGTCCCGTGTGCGTCTACCCGTCAGAAAGTCAAAGACTTTCTAACGGGGTTTACCTGTCGGTCAATGAAAGCAGTATGCCCGATAAAGCAAGATAAGCCACAGTGACCATGTAATGGGCGTGCGTTGTTGCAATCTGCCAGGGCAGATAGAGTTCACCGGTTGGTAAAACCGAATGAATAATACCGAACAATGTCAATAAGGCACAGACAGCACTGCAAAGGGATGCCAGCCGCGCTTTGTGGTCTATCAAAAACGCCAGCATGCTGCCCCAGAGAAGTCCCGTAATGATAAATCCGTTGCTGAGCATCGTCAGCGTTTGAAGCATTATCTGTAAACGGGGCGGCAGTTTGTCCGGCGTCACGCTCATCGCTTCCGTGAACTGACTGAGAATTATCAATACCAGGGAGGCAACTACAGGAAGAAAACTTAAACTCACCGCCGGGGAGTGTGACGGCGGTGAATCGTTGTACGCCTGACGGATGATTTCAAAACCGATGAAGATGAAAATCGGCGAGATAACTGCCCGCGGGATGAGACTGACAAAGAGCGATAGCAGTCCGACCGCGGAACAGATGCCGATTAACAATCCGGTCAGCAGTGTGTACCATAAGGTCGCTCCCATCTTTTTGTATGCCGGATGACCGATATAGGGCGTCGTTTGCGCCACACCGCCGAAGAAAGCTGCTATCAGAGACGTAAATGCCTCCGTCAGCAGAATATCTCTCGTGCGATAATCATCGCCTGCCAGTCGGGCACTTTCTGTGTTATTGATGCCGCCGATTATTGTCAATATGCCGAAGGGAATGGCAATAGTCAGATACTTGATGCTTTGCGGCAGTGATTGGAGAAATTCAAAGGAAAGAACCGGCAAAGCGAAAGTCATTTTCAGAGATGGCTCGGTGAATTCAGGCAGGTATCCGCTATAGCCCAAGGCAAAATGAATACCCGTGCCCAGAATAACTGCCACAAGAATACCGGGCAGGCGTCCCGGCAGGTGCAATTTGCTAAACAGAGCCGTAAAGATAAGTCCCAGGGCAATCATGCCGACAACAGCCTCGTTGAACATTTCGATAATGGGCAAAAATCCGAGCAGCAGAAGTCCGATTCCGGCAATTGGTCCCAATAGTCCCGCGGTCGGAATGATGCGCTGAAACCATCCGCCGAAAAAAGAAGTAATTATCTTAACCGTGCCAATCATAAAAAGTGTGGCCATGCCGATGTGCCAGGTGAGTTGCGCGTCATGGGTGGCAACATATGCGGGGCCCATGACAGCGTAAGCAATACCGATGGTTGAAGGAGTGTCAATGCCCAGAGGCATCGCCGTGATATCTGTCCGTCCCGTTTTTTTTCTCAGGCGAATCGCCAGCCATGTATAGACAAGATCGCCCGCGCAGATTCCTACGGCCGTGCCTGGAATCATACGCGTCAGAATAATATCGGCAGGATAGTTGAAGGTAAAAATGAGAATCGCGCTGAAAAAAATCAGTACCCCGACATTGTCAAAAAACAGGGCAAGAAAAGCGGTTGTCTCTCCCCAGAAACTATGCTGAGCGGCCGTGTTCTTAGCATTCATTGTTTCTCCTCAAATTATCATTTGCTTCGTGTCGTTATTTCTTGTCCCCCGCTGGCGGGGGCAGGAGGTGGATGTTAAAAAACGTCTTGATGTCGCTTTTATATATCCAAAAACGTCCTGTTTGACAATTCGTTTTATCCTATTTTAAACAATCATTATGAGAAAATACAAAGACCGAAGCAATCTGTTTTGTTATGCAGGCGAAGGCCGGCAATGGTGCCCTTTCAGGGTATTTCCAGCTCTCGTATCTTTTGTTTTCGCAAGGAGATTTACGCTAAATCATATTGACAAGCAAATGTGACTTATGCTCTTATAACATCAAATCCTTTCATATCTCAATGTTCAAAATCGGCCAGGAGGTGAATAATTATGGGTAAAATAACTATCGTCGGCGCTGGTCTCTCCGAATTCAGGGGACAGTTTACTTAATTATCCGGCTGCCCTCTACGCTCCGTCTGATTTTTTTTGTTACGTTGTTTGCTAAACGGTACAGCTCAAATGCAGTTCCATTATAAAGTATAAATGATATACTACACTAAAGAGTTGCTTCAATGTTTATTATACCCGTGCTAACTACGTCTAGGAAAAAGATCAGGCATTTATTATATCCGGATCCCGATATCAAAATTGAAGATTTGAAAGAAACAGTTCGCTATCTTTCGAAACTTAACCCGCCGCGAAATTATTACCATCAGAATTCGATGAAAATGTCAGCTCGTTACATCTCGAAGAAATTTGAAGAATATGGATTAGAGCCGAAAGACCAGCCGTTCATGGTTGGGAACAATGTTTATACAAATGTATTGGCTAATGCCGGTCCTGTAAAATGCAGTCGCCTGATAGTCGGCGCTCACTATGACGTCTGCGGCGAGCAACCCGGCGCTGATGATAATGCCAGCGCAGTTGCCGGACTGCTGGAAATTGCACGTTTTGCAAAGAGGCATGAAACTGAACTGCCGTACAGGGTTGACTTTGTCGCCTATGCTCTGGAAGAGCCTCCTTTCTTTGCGACCAAATATATGGGAAGTTATGTGCATGCCAAACTTCTAAAAAAAAGCAGGGTCAGTGTTAAAGGGATGATCTGTCTGGAAATGATAGGTTTCTTCACGGAAAAGAAGAATTCTCAATCCTATCCCTTGCCGTTCATGCGATTTTTTTATCCATCCACCGGCCATTTTATCGGAATTGTAAGCAATTATAGCAGTTCTTCCTTGGCGACTCAAATTGCCAAACACATGAGCGTTGCTTCAGTTGACGTAAGAACACTTAGAGCTCCATCACTTGTGCTGGGCATAGATTTTTCCGACCACCGCAACTACTGGAAGTTCGGATATGATGCTGTTATGCTGACAGATACCGCTTTCTACCGAAACCCCCATTATCATCAGAGGACTGATACAATAGGTACGCTGGATTTTGATAAAATGCGGGAAGTAGTCAAAGGGGTGTGCTGGAGCATTCTTAATATGAAATGATTTCTGAACTTTCGCGGACATAACATTTAATTACGTTGGTGGATAAAAAAATTGAAGTGCTAAATAATTGAAAGGAGAAAACGAAATGGCTAAAAAATCTTTCCCTCTGTCCGAAGTCTATAGTTTGCTGGAATCGGGACCTGTAGTCCTCGTTACTGCTGCCTGGGCAGGTAAATCAAACATCATGCCCATGTCATGGCACACGATGATGGAATTTGAACCACCGCTTGTCGGGTGCGTCATTAGTGACCTTAATGATTCCTTCGGTATGTTGAAGGCAACAAAAGAGTGTGTAATAAATATTCCGACGGTGGAGATAGCTGAAAAGGTTGTTGGTTGTGGCAATATCCATGGCGCGAAAGTAAACAAATTTGAAAAATTCGGTCTGACAGCGAAACCGGCTTCTATGGTCGCTGCGCCTCTTATTGAGGAGTGTTATGCGAATTTTGAATGCCAGGTGGCTGATATGAAGATGGTTGTCCAGTATTGTTTCTTTATTTTGGAAGTGGTCAAGGCGTGGATTGACCCGGCGGTAGAAAATCCGAAAACGATTCATCATCTGGGGAAAGAAAACTTTATGATTTCCGGTGAAAGAATAAAAATAAAATCAAAGATAAAGTAGCTTGAACGCTCTCAAATAGTTGTTTTAGTTTATAAAAAAAATTGCTTGAAGATACAAGAGAAAGTGGATATAGGTCTTCAAATTTTAGTCAGTACCATTCAGGATAACAAATCCAAATATGCTTTCATGAGGAGTAAAAAATCATGGTTGCTACATTGCGAGATTCGTTAAAAACAATTGAGGATTACAAATCAGCCCATCCCCATTACACGGAACTTTTGGATATAATGGCGGACATTCTAATTTTGCGGGAGGAATATCTGAAAAATCTGAAGGATTCTATTTTTGATGTCGAAGAAAATTTAATTTATCAAAAAATGAACGGAGGTCTTCCCTTGGTAGATTTGACGGCAAAAAAATATGATTTGAAGCGTCCCAAAGAATATTTTAATTCCTTGGTCTGTATTACGGGGAAAAGGATGCCCGAAGTGGCAAAAAGTATTTTGGATGTGGTTAATGATCCTCAATTCGAATGGGACAAATGTATTTGCACTTCCTTTAACAGCAGGTTTGAAGAGACAAAGGACAAGGAAGCTCAGACAGACCATGATGATGAAGAGAGCATAAACCTGATTGATTTTCTTCTGGAAGAAAGTCTAAGGCCGGAACTGGAAATAATCGCCAGAAAATACGGGGAAATAGTTGAAAAATCCGGCTGGTCGGAAGGGTACTGTCCCATTTGCGGCAAAGAGCCGAAGATTGGCGAAATAAGAGAAGATGAAAACGGAAAGCGATATTTGTTTTGTCATCAATGCGGCTTCAAGTGGAATTTTAACCGCATAAAATGCCCTTTCTGCGGCAACGATGAGCAGCATTCCCTTGCTTATTTTGAAGTTGAAGGCGATGAGCGTTACCGGATTGATGTCTGCAATAAATGCTGGCGTTATATCAAAACAGTAGAATTGCCCAAGTCATGCGAAGAACCCAATATGGATGTTGAAGACATCGCAACCCTGCATCTGGACATGATTGCTTATGATGAGGGGTATAATTAATGAAACTCAAAAAACAAGGTGGACTGGCAAAAATTATCTGGATATTATTGCTGGGATTAATTATCGTCTTTTCAGTTCCAGCAATCAAAATAGTATCAGTGCATATAAATGCTCGTCGGATTGCTTCTGTAATGAAAAACCTCGAAGATGATGCTTTTTTTCGTGTATATGCTTTAAGTGGCGCGGAAAATATTAAAAAAGAGTTGTTACTTCGCTTTGATCTTGAGGGAGTGCCGGAAGTAACATCTGATGAAATTACTGTAACTGAAGCGGATGATGTATTCGATGTTAGGGTAACGCATCATTATGAAGTAAAGATAATAATGGATAAGTATTTCACTTTAGATATAGATGAATCAGGTTATGTACCGATAAAACAATAACCGTTATCAGTAAATTGGTTGCTATAACGAAAAATAATATAATACGGGAATAGACAGAACAATAATTTCAAACAGTTCCTCCCGCCCTCTAAAAAGAGGGGCGGGAGGTCTTGTTTATGAAGTTTTTATGGAAACCTTTGTCCCTTTTGCTTTGGCGCTCTGATTTTTGGGAATCTTTATATCCAGAATGCCGTTTTTAAATTTCGCTTCAGCTTTTCCCGCTTCAATTTCCGCCTCCAGAGGAATGACTCTGCAAAATGAACCATAGGATCTTTCCATATAATAATAATTTTTGTTTTTATCTTCCTTTTCTTCCTTCTTTTCGCCCTTGATTGTAACTGCATCGTTGGTAACGGTAACATCAATGTCTTTTTCATCAACTCCGGGCAATTCCGCTTTAATGGTAAATTCTTTTTCATTTTCTTTTACATCAATTGAAGGAGAAAAAACTCCTAAACCGCCGGCGGCAAACCCGCGTGGCGCTATGTCAAATCCCCGGAAAAAATTATCAAACAAACTGTTCATCTCTCTTTGCAAAGAATAGAAGGGATGATCAATGTCTGTTTTTGTCCTCCGGACTACATCAGGCAATAAATTTTTGACTTTCATAACATGTCATCTCCTTTCCTTAAAACTTAACTACTCAAAACTCTTTTATGCCGCGTTAATTGTAATTTTTTTCGGTTTGACCTTTTCCGCTTTTGGCAATTCCAGCCGTAGAACTCCCTGTTTGACAGTCGCTTTAATTTTGTCCCTGTCTATCTCATTGGATATGGTAAAAGTCCTTTCATAATCTCCGACTTCATATTCGGAAAATACAAGATTATAATCTTTTACCTTATCGTTTTCCACACGGCCGGAAATTGTCAGAATATTTTTTTCCAATTCCACATCAACAGTTTTTTCATCAACTCCCGGCATGTCAGCAATTAGAAAGATAGCATCTTTAGTTTCATAAATGTCGACGCGTGGCACAAAAATTTTTACGTTACGGATTTTTTCGGTAACCGCTGTATTTTCAGTTTTCTGCAGGTCTTTATCGGACATAATCAATGACCTCCTCTATAAATTAATTTTAATTTTCTTGGGTAAATCTTCTTTTTGTCTGGGTAAAGTAATCTTTAAAATCCCCCTTTCATATTTTGCTTCAATCGCTTTAGAGTCCACTTGAAAGGGAAGCTGGACATTACGCTGAAAGTTACCTTGTTCTCTTTCCTGACGCAGATAAGTTTCTCCCTCTTTAATAGGATCGGCTTTACTGGTTCCGGAAATAGTCAGTGTTGAACCTGTAACCGATATATTAATATTTTCTGTATCCATTCCCGGCATCTCCGTTGTTACAACCAGACTGTTATCTTTTTCCCATACATTTATCGTGGGGTAATCCAATGCCGTGCTTTGTCCGACATTGGAAAAAAGTCTGTTAATTTCTCTCTGTAAATCAATGATTTCCGGAACGCTGTCCGCGAACCTCTTCATTCTCCATATACCCGGACCGAACATAGAATTTCCTCCTTTCTAAAAAGTATTTATTGTGAGACTCAAATTTCAAAAACGAATAACCTAAAGGTCACTATAGGTGTATTGAAATTTGTAAGTCGAACAATCCCGCAGAGCGGAGGGTATAATACCCCGCAGCTTGCTGCGGAATTAGGGGCCTGTCCCGATAGCAATCGTGATTGCCCTGGGTTCATACCCGTGATTACATAAGCATTTGCTATTATTAAGCATTTTGCTCTTTTCAAACTAAATATATTTACGAAATTAATTTTGTCAAGGTCCCTGCGTGTGTCTATTAAAATTTACCAAACTGCAACTGAAACAAAATATCTACTTAATAAAAATAGGAAATTTCGGCCTGCTGCCCTTGACATGCAATACACCAATAAATATATTAAGTCCGCTTTGATTAATTTGATTTTTAAGAGCTTTCAGTCGGGATAAGTATGGAAGATTACATAATAAAAATTTTTAAGGAGAGCAATCGGGTCAAAGACATTTTTATTAATGAAAATCTGGGGAATCTTGTTAATGTTATCGAAGCGATAACTGCAACATTAAAGGCTGGCAATAAGATTTTGCTTTTTGGCAATGGCGGTTCAGCCGCCGACGCTCAGCATTTGGCAGCCGAATTTGTTAATCGTTTTAATATAGAAAGGCCGCCGCTTCCGGCTATAGCGTTGACCACTGATACCTCGATTATTACCAGTATCGGCAATGACTATGATTTTTCAGAGATATTCAGCAAGCAGATAAGAGCTATCGGTCAGCCCGGAGATATTGCCTGGGGCATCAGCACTAGCGGCAATTCCACCAATGTTTTAAAGGGCTTGGAAATGGCCAAAAAAATGGAACTGATAACGGTTGCTTTTACGGGAAAGGAAGGAGGAGATATTGCAAAGGTTGTTGATTATTCCATCAATGTCTCTTCCAATAGTACAGCAAGAATTCAGGAAGCGCATATTACGGCCGGTCACGTGATTTGCGAATTAGTTGATATAAAATTATTTCAGAAACCTGATTTTAAATAATCATAACTTTTTTTCAGAGGTAGGAGTGAAACTAAAAAAAAATCATAATGAACATAATGCAAAAAATGTTCAAGCCGGCGAGCACCATAATGAAAAAATTGTCGCGGAAATCCATGATAAAGGGATTGAAGACTTAAAGAAAAAACTGGAAGAGAAGGAAAAAGAAGCCGCGGTCAATTATGATAGGTATCTCAGGGCGGTTGCTGATTTTGATAATTACAAAAAACGGACAATCAGAGAAAAAGCCGATGCGATAAAGTACGGCAATGAAGATATAATAAAAGATATTTTACCTTTTATTGACAGTCTGGATAGAGCGCTGGAACATGATACCGGAGATGTTAAGGCATTCAAGGACGGTATTGCTTTGATTCAGGATCAGCTTTTATGCTGTTTGAAAAAACATGGTGTGGAAAGAATTGATGCCACCGACAAGGATTTTGATCCTAATTTTCACGAAGCTGTAATGCAGGTGGAAAGTGATCAGCATGATGAAAACAAAGTCGTCAATGAAATGGAAAAGGGTTATTTATTAAACGGCAGGCTTTTGAGACCGTCCAGGGTTTGCGTGTGTAAAAAAATAAAAAGTGAAAAGAATGAAAAAGATGAAAACAATGAAAGTGAAATAATGGAGGAGGTAGGAGAATAAGGAGGGAAATATGGCAAAAATTATTGGGATTGATTTAGGGACAACAAATTCGTGCGTGGCTATAATGGAAGGTGGAGATCCTGTTGTTATCGCCAATCAGGAAGGAAACCGCACCACGCCGTCAATCGTGGCTATCTCGGACAGCGGTGAAAGACTGGTGGGACAGGTGGCCAAAAGACAGGCTATAACCAACTCGGAAAACACCGTCTATGCCGTTAAGAGACTGATTGGCCGAAAATATGCATCCAAAGAAGTTCAGTACGATGTCAAGATAATTCCTTACAAAATAACTGAAGCTTCCAATGGCGACGCGCAGGTTACCGTGCGGGGCAAGAATTATTCTCCGGCTGAAATATCGGCAATGATTCTTACTAAAATGAAGCAGACCGCCGAGGATTATCTGGGAGAAAAGGTTAAAGACGCGGTCATTACTGTTCCGGCTTATTTTAACGACTCACAGCGGCAGGCGACAAAGGACGCGGGAAAAATCGCCGGTCTGAACGTTTTACGCATCATCAATGAGCCGACAGCCGCGGCGTTGGCCTATGGTTTGGATAAAAAGAAAGATGAAAAGATAGCAGTGTTTGATTTGGGCGGTGGAACGTTCGATATTTCGATTCTGGAGCTTGGCGATGGTGTGTTCGAAGTCAAATCTACCAACGGTGATACTCATCTGGGCGGCGAGGATTTTGACCAGCGTGTCATGGATTATCTGGTTGCCGAGTTCAAGAAAGATCAGGGAATTGATTTGAGAAACGATAAAATGGCGCTCCAGCGTCTGAAGGAAGCAGCGGAAAAAGCGAAGATGGAGCTTTCCACAACTATGGAAACGGATATCAATCTTCCGTTTATCACGGCGGATGCTTCCGGTCCCAAGCACATGAATTTGAAACTCTCCCGGGCGAAGCTGGAATCTCTTGTGGAAGAGTTAATTAATAAAGTGGTCGGTCCCTGTCAGACGGCGCTTAAGGACGCCGGCATGTCACCTAAAAATATTGATGAGGTTATTCTAGTCGGCGGTATGACCCGTATGCCACGTGTTCAGCAGAAGGTCAAAGAGATCTTCGGCAAGGAACCCAACAGAGGAGTTAATCCGGATGAAGTTGTTGCAGTCGGCGCGGCTATTCAGGGCGGTGTTTTAGCGGGCGACGTCAAGGACGTTCTGCTTCTGGATGTAACGCCGCTTTCTCTGGGAATTGAAACTCTGGGTGGCGTGATGACCAGGCTAATTGAAAAGAATACTACTATTCCCACAAAGAAGAGTCAAATATTTTCCACGGCAGCGGATAATCAGCCGGCGGTGAGCATTCATGTTCTGCAGGGAGAACGTCAGATGGCCGCCGATAACAGAACATTGGGGCGTTTTGAACTTGTGGGAATTCCACCGGCGCCCCGCGGTGTACCGCAGATTGAAGTTACTTTTGATATTGATGCCAACGGCATCGTTCACGTTAATGCTAAAGACCTCGGCACAGGTAAGGAGCAGAGCATTAAGATTACCGCTTCCAGTGGTCTTTCTGAAGCAGAAATTGAAAAACTGGTCAAAGAAGCGGAAGCACACGCGGAAGAAGATAAACGACGCAAAGAGCTTATTGAAACCAGAAATCATGCCGATGCCATGGTTTATTCGGTGGAAAAGAATATCAAGGAATTCGGAGATAAGATAGATTCGTCTGAAAAAACCAAGATTGAAGAAGCAATAAGCAAAACGAAGAAAGCTATTGAAGGCGACGATGTTGAAGCCATTAAGAAGGCTCAGGATGATTTGATGAACGTGTCTCACAAACTGGCGGAAGCTATGTATGCGAAAACAGCTGGTGGTCAGGGAGGCCCCGGAGCCGGAAATGGAAGACAGCAGCAGGGTGAAGATCAGCAAGCATCGGGCAAGAAAAAAGAAGATGATGTAGTTGACGCTGATTTTGAAGATGTGAAGTAATCTGTAAAGTTTAAATATTTTCAAAGCCCGAGGAGGCATGTGCTTTCCCGGGCTTTTTTATATCGACCGGAAACCTAAAATATTATAGAATACAGCCGCTCAGGAGAGTAAAAATGAATATATTGTTTTTCAGAACAAAAATATTTTTATTGCTCGGCTGCATCTTGCTGATTACATGCTTTATTCCTTATGTTTCAACCGCAGAAAAATCCGGTCGATCGGATAAATGCAACACTGTTGTTCTGGTTAATGAAGAATTTTTACCTGCTTTGTTAAAGGCAATTGATGAAGCGCAAAATGAAATTATTATGTCTATATTTTCTTTTAAAACTAGAGGAAATAAAAACAGTTGTCCTGATCGTATCGCCGATCATCTGGCAAGAGCTGCAAAAAGAGGCGTAAAAGTATTGTTGGTTTTAGAAACATCAGACGATAAATCAGACGAACTCAACATTCAAAACAGAAAAGCGGGAAGATTTATGAAAAAAAGAGGGATAAAGATTTTCTTTGATACGCCGAACAGAACTACGCATACAAAACTTACAGTCATTGATCAGCGACTGGTTTTTCTGGGAAGCCATAATTTTACGCAGTCAGCGTTAAAATATAACAATGAAATTTCAGTTTTATTGGACAGCCCTGATATTGCGGACCATGCCCGTAATTATATCCTGAAGATTATTAAGGAGGGCAAATGAAAACTAACCGGAAGTTTGAAAAAATCTTATTTTTGTTACTGATAATTTTTATCGTATTACTTTTTGAGACGGCGTTTGCCGCTGAAGGTATCGCGGTGCTCGCGCCGACAGAAGCAAAATCAGCAACTGTGGTAACTTTGAAGAATGCGCCGGTTCCGGCTATCTCTTCATTGGGAAGGGTCAATCGCAATACGATAGGATGTGTGCTGCCGTTATCAGGCAAATATGCTGAATGGGGGAAAAAAGCATTGGACGCGATAATGTTATCGGCAAGGATTAATAGCAGCAAGGCAAAAGGTGACTGGGAAGTTATTGCCGAAGATTCTCAAGGAGAACCGGATAAAGCAAGACAGGCTGTGGCTAATTTGGCCGGTGTTAAAAATGTTATGGCAATAATAGCCATTGATGAAAAAAAGAATGCTTTGGAAACAGCAGTGAAAGCAAATGAATTGAAGGTACCGGTAATTTTAATAACTTCTAAAGAAGGGGTAACATCGGCAGGCGAGTACGTCTTTCAGCATTTCCTTACACCTACTCAGGAAATCAGAGCTCTGGTAAAATATGCCTTGAATTATTTGAATTGCGCGATATTTTCTGTCTTCTATCCTAAGGATGAGTATGGAGAAGAAATGGTAAAAATTTTTACCAGAGAGGTAAAGAATGTTGGAGGAAAGGTGGAAAAAGCGATTCCATACAATATAAATCAAACTGATTTTATCGGTGAAATAAACAAGTTGATAGGCTCCGTCGTCAAAATTCCTTCCCAGGCCACTCAGGATGATAAACAGGGGAAAGTGCCTGTTGACTTTGAAGCTCTTTTTATTCCTGATTCCTTCCTGCAGGTGAAAATGATTACTTCACAACTTAATTTCTTTAACGTGAAAGGATTTGTACTTTTGGGAACGAGTTTATTGAATTCGCCGAATTTGCTGAAAGGGGGGGCTGAATTTATGGAAGGGACTGTTTTTGTTGACAGTTTCTGCAAATATAGCTTGTATCCGGAAACTTACAATTTCATTGACTTATATGTTGCGGTTTATAACCGTGAACCGGAAAAAATCGAAGCGCTTGCTTTTGATACTGCAGGAATGATTTTTGCCGTTCTGAACAATGAAAAAATTAAAACAAGGCGGGATTTGGCAACCAAATTGTCGGAAAGTGGAAATTATAATGGAGTGACAGGAAATACCTGTTTTGATTCAAATAGAGTTGCACAAAAAACTCCTTTTATATTAAAAGTAAAAAAAGAAAGAATCGAACAGATAAAATAGGTTCAAAGTTCAATGTTCAACGTTTAAGGTTTAGAGGTTAAAGATGAAGGATGAAAAGCATACGCGTTTTTTACTTACCAATGATGATGGCATTTATGCCAAAGGATTAAGTGCTCTTTATAAAGAGCTTTCCAAAGAAGCGGATTGTCTGATTGTTGCTCCGGAAATAGAGCAAAGCGCGGTAGGACATGCCATAACGATTTCCCGTCCGCTGATGGTGCGTCGCGCCACTAAAAATGATAATTTTTTGGGATATGCCGTCTGCGGCACTCCCGCGGATTGCGTAAAAATAGGCATAACGGAATTGTCCGAAAAACCTGTGAATATGGTTATATCAGGTATCAACAGAGGAGGCAACGCGGGCATCAATCTTCTTTATTCGGGAACTGTTTCTGCTGCTACCGAAGGTACTATTCTGGGAGTTCCCGCTTTAGCTGTTTCTCTGGATACACACAAAGAGGCTGATTTTACCTTTGCCGCTAAATTCGCTCGTAAAGTGACAAAATTAATCCTGAACAATGCGGGAAAATTTAAAGGAAGCGCGATTAATGTCAATATTCCGAACATTCCTTGTGAAAAAATTAAAGGAGTTGTCGTTGTCCGGCAGGCTCAAAGCAACATTGTGGAAACTTTTGAGAAACGCATAGATCCAAGAGAAAATATTTATTACTGGTTTGCCAAAGAATCTCAATCTGCGCGTAAACAAAAAGATACTGATGTCGGCGCTCTGACCGCGGGTTATATAACAATTACACCGATTCATTTTGATCTGACCAGGTATGATTTGCTCGACACGTTGCGGAATGTTGTTAAGAAAAATATTTTTTAATGAGACCCAAATTTCAGAAACAAAGTGCACTGAAATTTGATGGTCGAATTATCCCCGAGGCGAATAACCTAAAGGTCACT
>JAFGLS010000234.1 GCA_016927935.1 Syntrophaceae bacterium | reverse complement strand
AATTTGGAACTATTAAAATACATGGAACAGGCGGAACACATCAAAGAGTTACGCTTATTGCTGATCCGGTAATGATAAGAAATAAAATGAACAGGGTTTTGGAACGCTTGCATTCTCAATCTAATCGGAAACCAAATTAAAACAATACATATTCATGGAAATAAAATTGCCTTTAGCGTATTAGCTAGAGGCAAATTCTTGTTTTAGATAACACCAATAATTAATAACTTTGGTGACTTCTCACTTTAAAAACGTCTCAAATTCTCTGAATAAATTCTCCCGGCTAGTCTACTCCGCTGCCGCTTCTCGCAATGACAACCTTCCCTGTCCCTGTGATCCCCGCTGATGGTGCGGGTTGAGAGGCTGCCTGCCCGCTTAAAATCCCGTATAATGAAAGATGATCCGCCTGCGTCAACCGTTACCAATCCCTCTGCCCTCACCAACACGTCAGAACCAGCCAGCACACCCGAGCCAACGGTCACGCCCCCACCGCTTTCACCTCTGACCGCAGCGGGCAGGGCGGCGTCTATGTGATGAACGCAAACGGAAGAGCCAGAGATAAGGAGGTATTATGTGGCGGTGCCCGAAGTGCGGCAGCACGAACCTTAATCAATATCGTATGCCATACGGCCCCATGTGGTGCATGGATTGCGCGTTCAGGATCGAAGACAAAAACATCACCCCCAACCCGTTTTACGCGGAAGACGAAAAGCAGGACGACGCGGAGCAGGAAAAGCCCAACCGACCCGGCCTGGGGGAGCAGTTGGCTGTCCGGGGAAAAAAGAAAACATAGAGGATGAAGCCCTGCTTGAATTTGATAATTTCGAACTTCGGGAAAGACCCTGAACATCGCGACGACAGCGTATCCCCTGCAGCACGTCATTTTCTTGTTTTGATGCCTGTTTTGATGCCGCTTTTCTGTATAATAGTATAGGTGGGAATTATTAGTATGGAAATACCAAGCGGTTTTTTTCTGCTTATGAAATCGAGAAAATTCACCATCACGTTATGGAAACTAGGAATAGCCTAAGAGCAGCTTTCAAAGTACAAGGAATTGATGAAAAGGTTATTTTGAATAAGTAGCCGATAATAAATCAATCCCAATAGTAAAAGATGCACTTAGAAAATTAAGAGAATAAAGATGGATGAAACTCAGGTTGAGTTAGAAGTTCTTTTTGATAAATTTAATAAAGCCAATGGTTTAAGCAAACGACTGGATAGTTCGTTTCTTGATCCAGATATTCAAGTTTGGCTTGATAGTATCAAAAAAGTTGGTCAAAAATGGATAAATAACTGGGCGAATAGCAGACAGACAAAGACAAAAGGTACTATGCCATATGTTCATTTGGATTTTGTTGAAAGTATGAAAATTGATGCATTCGCATACGAGGCAGATGGTTATGGATTTATTGGCATAGATGTGGGATTAATTTTATTGTTAAATGATTTTTTTAATCGGTTGCTTTCAAGTTGTGACATTCTTGAGAATATTGGTAATCCATCTGTAGAAACAAACAGTTCAGCCCCATTACCATACTTAACGATTGGATTAAATTCCTACATTATGTTATATGAAAAAGGATTGTTGCCTGAGAAAATCATTCCAAAAGATGAAACTCGACGAAAATATGCGACAATACTTTTTCAATTGGCAATAAGATTTATAGTAGCGCATGAACTAGCTCATATAAGAAATGGTCATTGCCAATTCAAAAACTCACAAGGCAGAAAATCATTTATTTCTGAATTGTCATTATCAAAACATAGTATTAATAACTTGACTCAGCAAGCACTTGAAATGGATGCAGATGCATGGGCAACAGTACAGGGAATGACAATACTCAAAGGATTAAATGATCAAATCAATAATATGCCAATTTCTTGGGATAAATACAGTAATCCAGTAGTTGGCGGTATGTTTACATGGATAATCGCGGTTTATAGTTATTTTCGATTGTCAGATCAAGAATTAAGTGAAGTCGGTGACATTTGTACTTCTCATCCGCACCAAGCCGTAAGACAATCAATGGTTATGAGCACTATTTACTCATATTTAGAAAGAGAATTTGACGAAAAAGAATTGGAATACTATTTCGAAATACTTCCAGATTGTATAAAGGAAATAGAAAAAGCCATATCGATTCTAACTCACAATGAAATTGATACAAGGACAATAGAAAAAGCTTTAGGTTTAAGAGGAAGAAGAAATTTAGATCTAATTCTTAACCAATGGAAAACAGTTATTCGTCCTCAATTAGAGACTTTAACATATGCAATTGATTTAGTGCCTTAGTACATCTATGAAATATATAAATGTATACCGCCCGAACCGTTTTTAATCGTCGCCAGGTTCGTGGTCCCCTTAGGGGATGCTATTCAAGTCCACCTCGAGGAGCATGCTTATTTATGAGAGCCTTCAAGCCGAAGGCTTTCTTGTATAATACCCATTAAGAGTTTTTTATCAGGCACAGTGCTATCAATTGTTGGGTGACCAGGGTAAAACAATGTGCAATAAGAGTCCACAAAAGTTGATGTTGCTCAAGGTTCTGACAGCGGCAATCGAGTTTTTAAGGCGTTCCGATGAAAGCATTTGGACTTCCCTGTCTCCTGAGATGGCGGTTGAGAAATTAAAAACAGGCATTGATCGTTTGTTCGGCAAATCAGAAACAAAGGCGGCTGAACTGGATTATCTGTTTGCTCCCACTGGCCCACTGCAAGAAATCGCGATGGCAAACGGTTGGCATGACGAATACATCATCCTTTCAGGAGAATGGGATGATCTGAAGGGGCAAATGGCGTGAAAGTCAATGATCGTCTATCGTCTTAACAGAACCTCCCGATAAAAAAATGCCCCGGACGATTCTGGCGTCCATGAGTTTTAACATTATTCAATCCGTTGAACGGCCCCGCCCCCACCCCTTCAGTGAGCATAAGCATGAAACATATTCATCTGTTCGAGTTTATAGACCTGTCCTGGTATCCGGACGTGTTCCGGCGCATGCAGACCGATTATCTGCAATTTGTTGCTTCGCTGGGTTCGGGGCATCAGTACCTCATCCCGCTGTTCCGCCGCGCGCTGCAAAGCATCCACTCCAATGAAATTGTCGATCTATGCTCCGGGGGCACCGGCCCCTGGGTCCACCTGGCCGGGCAGCTAGAACAGGCCGGGCTGCCGGTGAAGGTTACCCTGACGGATAAATTCCCCAACCCTGAATCGGTCCGCAAAGGGTCCGCGGCCGCGCCCGAACACATCCGCTATCTGGCACAGCCGGTGGACGCGATGGACGTGCCCGCATCCCTCTCGGGGATGCGCACGCTTTTTGAAGGCTTTCATCATTTCAAACCCGACCAGGCGAAATTGATCTTGCAGGATGCTGTCAACAAAAGAACGGCCATCGGCATTTTTGAGGCCAGCCTGAAACCACCGCTCGGGTTTGTTTTGCTGCTGCTCTCGCCCCTGATCACGATTGCCAGTTATTTTCTGATGACCCCATGGATCAAGCCGCGGTCTTTTGCCCGCTTTTTCTGGACGTATCTTGTCCCGGTTGTGCCCCTTGCGACCAGTTGGGATGGGGTGATCTCCATTTTGCGGACCTATTCTCCCCGGGAATTAACGGCATTGACCGCTTCGATCTCTTCAGAAGCGTACCACTGGGAAACGGGGTATGCGTCAACAGGGACGCCCGTTTTTTCGTTCACCTATCTGGTGGGGTACCCTGTTGAAAAAAAACGTATGTCCGCAATTTAAACAGGGCGCGCTCCCGGTAACCGTCAGCCAGACATGAAGGTCTGTCCCTTTGCAGTGAAGTCAAAATACTCCATAATGCTATCCTATACCTCTGTATAATGGGATTGAGGGTTTGTGATCAGTCAGCATTACGCCATCCAGTTGCTGTGCAGCAGCAGGATGCGAAAAGGAGAAACGAAAATGTCCTATATCGTCGATTTCAAGAATGTGTCTACGGTTGGGTTAGAATCTTGCCCTGTGGCGGATGCGCTTGCCGGTTTGCGGGCAAATGAAGCCCGTTACTTTATGAACAAATACAGGCATGAGTTCACGGTGGTGCCGGCCAGTGAAAGCCAGGAGACCCTTGATTATGTCAACCGGGTTTTGAAAGAAGAACGGGGGATTGTGTTTGCTGCCAGACCGCTGGAAACGTCGCGCTTTCAGGTGGAAAATATCAAGTTCGCCTATGTCTTTTATGAGGACGGCTTTGGGATCAACGTCATGTATACGGTTGATGATCCCAAGAAACGGGCTGTTGGTTTCAAGCTCTCCGAGGGGATGGAGGTGCCCGGGGAGTTGGAAGGGAAGTTTAAGTTTGCCAGGCAAAAGTCTAAACTGGCAGGGACCATTCGCGGCTCGTTCTTTGTGATCAAAGGCGAATATTAGCGGATGAGGGGATATCCCGCGGCCGTTCCCGCTGAATGCGCCAGCTTTTCTGACAAGCAAGCAATGTGGGTTTGTCTCGTCTGTAGTAAAATCAAAAACTGCCGGTGCGAGGACCTTTTTTATTTATAACGCGCTTTGCTTATAATAACGGATACGGATGATCAACGCGGGTTGGTAAACGTTCCGCTGCTGCAAAGAGGCGAGGTCCTGGCATGTGAAAGATGAATGTTTTATGGACGCATCGCGCTCATCCTGAGGTCAATGGTCCTGAATTTTCAGAAAGGATGTTTCTTCAGAGCCTTACATGAATCTATTAATTGATGGCAGAGCATTGAATAATAAAGGGTCGGTAACCATCCCCTAAAATCGTACAATACAAAAGTGGAATTTTCTGGCAAAATAGAAACAGGAGATTCCCATGAAAAGATCAACTT
>JAFGLS010000002.1 GCA_016927935.1 Syntrophaceae bacterium | reverse complement strand
CAAACTACTTTCAATTAACACCTCTTATGTCTATGATTTTATATAACTTGTGACCAATTTCAGCACACATTTTTTGCCATTACACCCATTTCGACCGTAGGGAGAAATCCTTGTCCCACGTAAAACGAGGGATCTTTTAAGATTCCTCACACGTCTGCGGCGGTTTCGGAATGGCATCATTACTGCCCCTTCACCATCGCCTCTACATCTGTCTTTGAATCAGTGATAGGTTTGATGTTGAAAATCTCCACCAAGACCCTGAGAACGTTCGGCGACACAAATGCCGGCAGCGTCGGTCCCAGGCGGATTCCCTTAACTCCCAGATGCAGAAGTGCCAGAAGCACTGCTACAGCCTTCTGTTCATACCAGGCAATATCAAAGGAAATCGGCAATTCATTAATATCTTTCAGTCCAAAGACTTCCTTGAGTTTTAGCGCAATGACGGCCAGCGAGTAGCAGTCGTTGCACTGCCCGGCGTCCAGCACGCGGGGAATACCGCCGATATCGCCCAGAGCCAGTTTATTGTAGCGGTATTTGGCGCAACCAGCTGTTAGTATAACCGTATCCTTAGGCAGCGTTTGAGCGACATCAGTGTAGTAGCTGCGCGTCTTGTGCCTTCCATCGCAACCGGCCATGACGATGAAGCGTTTAATGGCACCTGATTTAACCGCATCCACAACCTTGTCGGCCAATGCCAACACCTGATTGTGACCGAAGCCAGTTACCAGTTCGCCCTTTTCCAGTTCTTTCGGCGGAGCGCATTTTTTAGCCAGAGCAATTATTTCGGAAAAATCTTTCTTACCGCCTTTCACTCGCGGCGGAATATGTTTGATGCCAGGATAACCGACAACTCCTGTTGTGAAAATCCTGTCTTTGTAGGAATCCTTCACAGGAATAATGCAGTTGGTTGTCATCAGAATGGGACCGTTGAACGATTCAAATTCCTCGTTTTGCTTCCACCAAGCGTTTCCGTAATTTCCCACAAAGTGAGTGTATTTCTTGAATGCGGGGTAGCTGTTCGCCGGCAGCATCTCGCCATGCGTATAAACATCCACACCGGTGCCCTCTGTCTGCTGGAGGAGTTCTTCCATATCCTTAAGATCGTGGCCGGAAATCAAAATGCCCGGATTGTTGCGCACGCCGATATTGACCTTGGACATTTCCGGATTGCCATAGGTGGACGTATTGGCCTTATCCAAAAGAGCCATAACATTTACAGCACATTCCCCGGCACGCAGGACAATTGCCACCATTTCGTCAACACTCAAATCTTTAGTCGTGGAAATCAGCGCTTCCTGGATGAAATCGTAAATCTTATCATCTTCGAAACCCAACACGGCGGCATGTTCAGCATAGGCGGCAATACCTTTTAAGCCATAAATCAAAAGCATTCTCAGCGAGCGGACATCTATATTTTCGATAGCTAGAATACCGACCTCGGCGGCTTTCTTCTTGAATTCATCCACATTATCCGAAAACCAGACAGCCGAGTCGTGCACATTAGCCGGCATATCCACATCGTATTTTTTCTTCAATTCATCACGAAGTTTCAAAGCCTCGCGGATAAGCTCAATAATTCTGTTGTCGTCAAAATTTACATTGGTAATCGTGGCAAAAAGCGCTTCGGTGGTAAAACGCCCGTATTTGCTGTCCAGTTTTCCCGCAGTTTTGGCTTTTTCAGCATAAATCGCCAGTCCTTTCAAAACATAAATCAGTAAATCCTGCAGATTCGATGTTTCCTGAGTCTTGCCACAAACACCCCTGATGTTGCAGCCTTCGTTCTTAACCGTTTCCTGACATTGATAACAAAACATATAAAACCCTCCTGTAAAAATTTTTTGTCTTTTGTTTGCCAGTATACTCAAAATAATTTCGCCTGTCCTTGACTTATGTCAAGAAAAAGCTATATTTTTCGACAAAAGGAAACAGGCCATGAAAAAAGTGCGAGAAATACTTGAAAAAAGCCAGCTTTTCGGAGGGTTGCCTGAAGAGCATATCGCGGAGATTGAAAAAATAGCGGTAGATAAACACTACAACAAGGGAGACGTGATTTTTTATGACGGAGACGAAGGCATTGGCTTTTATCTCGTTGCCGAAGGAAGTGTTAGCGTTTACAAATTATCACCCGAAGGAAAGGAACAGATTCTGCACATTGTGAAAGAAGGCGACACCATCGGCGCGGTACCAGTCTTTTCCGGAGAGTCATTTCCCGCCAACGCCAAAGCCCTTACAAAAAGCCATCTCTTATTCTTCGACCGTAATAAATTTGTCCACCTCATTACCAACAAACCGGCTTTGACAATGAACATTCTGGCGCTATTAGCCATGCGTCTCAGAGAATTTACCATACAGGTGGAAAATCTGTCACTCAAGGAAATACCCGGTCGTCTGGCCGCTTATCTGCTATATCTTTCTCGGGAACAGAAAAACAAAGATTCTGTCAAACTTAATATTTCCAAAGCACAGCTGGCCAACCTTTTGGGCACTGGGCCGGAATCACTTTCCCGCGCGCTGGGAAACATGAAAAGCAAAAAACTTATCGGGGAAGATGGCATTAGTATAAGATTGATTAACCGCGGTTTGCTGGAAGAGCTTGCCGAAAGGGGTAAACCCCGTTAGAAAGTCTTTGATTTTCCAACGGGTAGGCTCACACGGAGCATTAAATTCTGTGTTCGTTGAAAAACTCCACGGCAAGTAGTGGGGTTTTCTAACGGGGCAAAGTCACACGCTAAAAACAAGCTTTTAAAGAATTATCAGAAATCGACGGTTTTGTTTTATAAAAGAATCAGAAACGATTTTTTTCAAGACATATCAAAATTATATTTGAGCAACAGTCATTTAATACTTAACTGCTTCCATAATCGCCTCTTCAATTTCTTTAGCATCCTCACCTATCAACGGATTAAATATATCAGTATCAATGTCACCTTTTACGGTAAAACTATCTTCATCGAAGTCAACTGTAATTGTATAAGTGCTGACCCACGATTTACGACTCATCTTTATCAGGCCATACTCCTTGTCTTGATGATCAATGGTGTAATACATTTCGGTGCCTTTTTTTATTGCCGCTTCGTACATCTTGTCGTAATTATCTATATATACCTGCTGGTCAAACTTGACGGGGTTTCTCACAACATGAGCACAGGAAAGCAAAAAGAACACGGCTATTAATGCGAATATTTTTTTTGCCATAGCCTTTTCTCCTCTAACTAAAATTACTCAAGTTAGGTTAGATTTTAACTTTTGATGCGGTATCTTATGCTCTTTGTAAGAAGTTGGCTTTTGTATGTCAAGAAAAATATTGCTGACAGTTTCAAAAAGCAGATATTCTTTGTCTTTTTCTGCCGGCTTTTTCTGGCCGGATGCTTTATGCTTTAAACCGTTTAAAAAACGCAAAAAAAAGAGTCAAAGGTTTTTGCCCCTTGACTCTTTTAATAACTTTAAAACTTGTTACTCCAAAGGCATTCCGAGCATTCCCCTTCTCAGATTCTCATTTTTATGAGAGGGTTTATCAATAATCCAAATGCCAAAAAGAACGGCTTTGAAATCAAGCCCGTCAACTTTGGTAATAAATCTCCCGTTTTTATAAAAATTCGTCCCGACGCCTTTAATATACACAATGTCAAAAACATCTCCCACTTTGAACTCCTGCGCAAAGGCTGTATAGGCAAGATTAATTTTTGTTCTGAAAGGTGCGGTGTTTCCATTTGTCGTTCTTTCAAAACCTGCTTCGCAGGCTTCCTTAAATCTTTCAGAATTAATCCATCTGGATGTTATCTTGATTTTGATTGCCATTGTTTCATCCTGAGCCATAATCTTCACATAATCGCTGCTTTTTTCTTTCAGATATAGCCCGGCTACATAGATTTTAAGAAGGAACTTTTTTCTGATACCGGCGCCATTAAGTATCAATGAGGCATCTCCCGCTTTAAAGGTTTCTTCCATGTCAACGCCGCCGATGGGCATTGCCTCTACGGAAGAAGAAAAAACAAAAAGTGAAACTAACAGCAGAAAACCAAGTTTTTTGAACATTAGGAACCTCCTTTTGTAACTTTTTTAATCAAACTATTTTGTGGATGAGAGTATAGAAAACGCCATCTTCAATGTCAAGAATAGACTTAATAAAATTTGCTATTGCCTGATAAAAAAACTGATGCCCTTGATATTACGCTTGTTTATTAAAGCTTTATAAACAACATCAGCGCGGGAAATATCCTGGATAGCCAGGCCCGTCGCTTAGAAAAGAGTTATCTCCTTGCACCTTATATTGATTCTTCCATGTAAGGCTGTATTTCTCTATACCAAAAATTACACATCTTCCCCAGAAATGAACAGTTCTGTTGAGCCAGTCCCTGAGCATAAGAAACAGATCCGTATTTCTTGTTTTCATTTACATCAAACAAATATTCTGTCTTGCTGTAATCTTTGGAAGAAATAGCATCCTTTTCTATCGTCACTAGGATAAAGCATTTATTCATCTTTTTATTATAGTGATTTATGTAACTCGTATCAGCGAAATCATCACTATTACCATATTTATTTTTGAACCATTCTTCGCTTCGTTTCGAACATTTTTCCTGTAAATCATAATCCTCTTTTAGCTGCTGATCTGAAACAGGAGCTTGTCCCATTTCTGATTTCTGATTGTTACATCCGACCAACAACACCGTAAAAAAAACCATAAGAATGGACAAAAACAATATTCTTTTCATTTCAAATTTACCTCCAGAAAAAAATAATTTCTCTCAGTGAACACTACTGTATCAACGAGAATATTGAAAAAAATTTCAATCGAGATGAATTAAAATACCAAATATTTAATGATTTACAAGATAAAACTTCATAGTGTTGACGAAAACAAATATTAAATATATACAACAGATTAAACAATGATGAGTAAAATTTTTTTCACAAATCTTTTACAATCAAAATTGATGTCTTACCGGATTCAATGCCCCTGTAGCTCAGAAGGATAGAGCAACGGATTCCTAATCCGTGTGCCGCGCGTTCGACTCGCGCCAGGGGCACCAAATATCAAGGCTTTCAGAGATTCTCTTTTTTGATATAAGGGACTTTAGAAATTACTGAAGATGCTTTTCATTGCGGTGTTCTTGCTGCGGCAGAATCACTGTCGTAATTCAAACAGCTCATCGAAAAAACCTTCACAGGCACTCATACACCGCATCTATAAGACGCTTCGCCCGGGGATCAACCAGAATAAAAGTATCCATTTTGTTAATCACGTAGCCGAAGCCCAGATTGACATCCGGATCGGCAAAGGCAAGGGAACCGCCCGCGCCGGGATGGCCGAATACCCTTTTGCCGGGACCCATGTTGCCGGATGGGTTATCCTGATTCAGCATGAATCCCAGGCTGAATCTCGTCTTAAGTTTAAGAACGGCATCCTCGCCGCCGGATGTCTCCTCTGAACACCGGCGTATTTCATTTGGTGACAGTACCTGTATGTTTCCCTCTTTGCCGCCATTGGCAAGAATACCGTAGAGCTTTGCCAGAGCCCTGGCGGTGGCCTGGCCGTTGGCGGAAGGGATCTCGGCGCTTCGCCAGCGAAGGTTGTTGACGCCCGTAACGACACTGAAGGGATTGCCAAAGGCGCATGCTGTCGCGCCAAAAGGGTGCATTGCAATTGCCTTGGAGAACCGTATGCAATCTTTGTGTATCGTGGGTACCCGCACCATGATCATGGTCGCCGACCGGTGATGCTCGGCCTCATCTAGGCCAATATGAATGTCCAGGTTCAGCGGTCCGGTAATCTCCTTTTTTAAAAATTGTCCCACTGACATACCGGTAATATTTCGAATGACCTGCCCCACCAGCCAGCCAAAAGTAAGTGCATGGTAGCCGAGCCGGCCGGCCTCCCACCAGGGAGACTGATTTTCCAGAGCGTTTACCATTGTATCCCAGTCGTATATGGCCTTTCCCGGCAGGTGTCTTTTTACGGCGACCATGCCGGCGGTATGATTTAACAGCATGCGCACCGTAATGGCTTCTTTCCCTTTTTTCTCAAACCCCGGCCAGTACGCCGCGACAGGCTTGTCCGGATCCAGCCGTCCCTGCTCGATAAGCCGGTGGGCACAAATGGCGGTAATGCCCTTGGTTGTCGAATAGATGTTTGCCAGCGTATCTTCTTTCCATGGACGTTTCTTGAAGAAATCCATATAACCGGCCCAGATGTCAACAACCGTTTTGCCTCCGATAACAATTGAAGCGGCAGCTCCCCGCTCCTTGCCTTTTTTGAAATTGGTAATAAACGCCTGCTTTACCTTATCGAAAGCCGGATCACAAAAACCGTTGACACTGATTTCAGCCATATTATCCCCTTGTATTATGTTCGTTCATTGTTCGTCTGATTCTTTTTGCGGGAAAAATCAAACGCCCCAATATAGTTCCATATACTGCAATGATGCAGAAATATTTTTTTGAATTTACGCTCCTTTCGCAAACTACATCAAGGCCTGATCGCCTGTCAATTATTATGATGGCCTATGACGATACACCTGTTGAATATAAAGCCATTGTATAATGCTGTACGGGCAACGCTTTTGCTATTACTATAATATAGGCAGTGGGCAAGAAATTAATTACTCCTCAGAATGGAAATTGGTATGTTCCTAATTAATTAGGAATAAAGATGACTTCTTGTTTCCCGCCATTTGAATTATCAATCTTGGCCTCTGAATATAAGGACTTTTATTAGGGGAAAAAAGAAAAAATAGAGTCTTTCACCTCCAAAATTTACTTGACAATCACCGAAATAGCGGATAGTAATTTAACCGGAATAGTTCCGGATAAGATATGTTATCAAAAGAATCAATAATTAAAAAACTTGAAGAGAAAGGACTAAGACTTACGAGTCAAAGACTGGCCATCATTGATGTGTTGATAAAAAAAGGTCATCTTCATCCGGGAGCTAGTTTCATATATAAGGAAACGAAGAAGAAATGCCCCCGTCTCAGCCTTTCCTCCGTCTATGCGAACATTAATGAACTCTGCCGGTATGGAATTATCAAATCGCTTGAGTTTGACGGCAAGGAAAACCGCTGTGAGGGAAACCTTAAAGAGCATGTTAATCTGATCTGTAAACATTGCGGGGAAATTACTGATTTTGAAATTCCTGTTTCTCTGAATCAGAAAGAGGTTGCAAAAAAAACGGGCTTTATGATCACCAATAATAGACTGGAATATTACGGATACTGTGGAGAGTGTACTAAAAGAAACGGATGATCAATGTCCGGTCACAAACTGCACAACAAGCCTTTATAACTGGTTTTTTATGTTTTAACTTTTTTTGTTATTAACTCTGGAATTATTCCGGATAAGGGAAAAAGAGGGACAAAGCCATTTAAAATAAAAAAACAAACATAATTTAACTTAATCAAGATGAAAGGAGGAAACATTATGAGTGAAAACAGCAAATGTCCGGTAACAGGCATGACTCAGAAAAGCATCGGTGGTGGCGGTACGACAAACAGGGAGTGGTGGCCGAACCAGTTGAAACTTAACATTCTGCATCAGCATTCCTCCAAGTCCAACCCGATGGGCAAGGGTTTCAACTACCGCAAGGAGTTTAGTAAACTTGATTTCGCGGCAATTAAGAAGGATCTCCGTGACCTGATGACGAATTCGCAGGACTGGTGGCCAGCCGACTGGGGCCACTACGGCGGCCTGATGATCCGCATGGCCTGGCATAGTGCCGGCACTTACCGCTCCGGCGACGGCCGCGGCGGTGGCGGCACCGGCAATCAGCGTTTTGCGCCTCTCAACAGTTGGCCGGACAACGTAAACCTCGACAAGGCGCGCCGCCTGCTTTGGCCGATCAAACAGAAGTACGGCAAAAAAATTTCATGGGCCGATCTGATGATCCTGGCCGGCAACGTCGCCCTGGAGTCCATGGGCTTCAAGACCTTTGGCTTCGGCGGCGGTCGTGAAGACATCTGGGAACCGGAAGAGGATATCTACTGGGGATCTGAAGAAGAATGGCTGGGCGACAAGCGCTACAGTGGCGACCGGGATCTCGAAAACCCGCTGGCTGCCGTACAAATGGGTCTGATCTACGTTAACCCCGAAGGTCCCAACGGCAACCCTGACCCCGTTGCTTCAGGCCGTGATGTTCGTGAAACCTTCAGCCGTATGGGTATGAATGATGAAGAAACCGTTGCCCTTGTTGCCGGTGGACACACCTTCGGCAAGGCTCACGGCGCAGGTGATCCAAAGCTGGTTGGTCCCGAGCCCGAAGCTGCTCCCATCGAAGAGCAGGGCCTTGGCTGGAAGAACCGCTTTAGCTCCGGCAAGGGAGTACACACGACCTCCAGCGGTATCGAAGGAGCCTGGAAACCCAATCCCACCAGGTGGGATAGCGGTTACTTCGACACGCTTTTTGGTTACGAATGGGAACTGGTTAAGAGTCCGGCGGGCGCTCAGCAGTGGCAACCGAAGAACATCAAACCTGAAAATATGATTTCCGACGCGCACAATCCATCCAAAAAGTTCCCCCCCATGATGACGACGGCCGATTTGTCGCTGCGCTTTGACTCGATTTACGAGCCTATCGCGCGCCGCTTTCATAAAGACCTGAAGGCTTTTGCCGATGCCTTTGCCCGCGCCTGGTTCAAGCTGACGCACCGCGATATGGGACCCAAGAGCCGTTATCTCGGCCCGGAAGTTCCGAAGGAAGATCTGATCTGGCAAGACCCCATTCCCGCGGTCAATCACAAATTGATCGGCTCGAAGGATATTGCTTCTCTCAAGAACAAGATTCTGGCTTCCGGCCTGTCGGTTTCACAACTGGTTTTAACAGCCTGGGCGTTAGCGTCCACGTTCCGTGGTTCCGATAAGCGTGGTGGAGCCAATGGTGCCCGTATTTGTCTGGCGCCGCAAAAGGATTGGGAAGTCAATCAGCCGTCCAAGTTGGCGAAGGTGCTCAAAACCCTTGCCGGCATCCAGAAGACATTCAAGTCCGGTGGTAAGAAGGTTTCAATGGCTGACCTGATTGTTCTGGCCGGCTGTGCAGCTGTTGAGCAGGCTGCAAAAAATGCCGGTTACAAGGTAATGGTTCCCTTCACGCCGGGACGCATGGACGCCTCGCAGAAGCAGACCGATGTGGTTTCCTTCGCCCTGCTGGAACCGAAAGCGGACGGCTTCCGCAATTACCAGAAGACCCGCTATGCCATATCGGCAGAAGAAATGCTGATTGACAAGGCACAGTTATTGACGCTGACATCGCCTGAAATGACGGTGCTCGTAGGCGGCATGCGCGTCTTGAATGCCAATTTTGGAGGATCACCACACGGCGTATTCACCAAGCGACCGGAGGCGCTGACCAATGACTTCTTCGTGAATCTGCTCGACATGAGCACGGAGTGGAAGGCCGTTTCGGAAGCAGGAGACGTGTTTGAAGGAGTTGACCGCAAGACGGGCAAACGTAAATGGACCGCCACGCGTGTCGATCTCATCTTCGGTTCAAATTCCCGGCTTCGAGCTCTGGCGGAGGTCTACGGAAGCGCGGACGAGCAGAAGAAATTTGTCCAAGACTTCATATCAGCGTGGAACAAGGTCATGAACCTTGATCGTTTCGACCTTGCCTGATTGTAGTAGAAACGTCTTCGGGAGCTTCTGACAGGGCTGTGAAAAACGCTTAGCTGATAACCGGTTTCAGCGGGCGGCGTATCGTAGCCGCTAAAAAGAATATAACATTAAATTATATGGCAGGTGGTAAACTTGTAATCCACCTGCCATAATTATTATGAGTTATTCTCTATGCCTTTTTACATATTTAAACAAGATAATGGGTAATTGCCACTTTTGGAAATTTTTTTTGATTTAAATTAGAGTTTAAATTTATACGATTTACACGCTGGCGTGTACGGTTAATTAGTAGTGCTTTTTTGTGAAGAGGGTTTGTACTGACGCAGCAGATCGGCAAACTGATCAGGCCCAATAGGCTTACTGAAATAAAATCCCTGCATCTCGTCGCACACGTGTTCCCGGAGGAATTTATCCTGCGCCACCGTTTCCACACCTTCGGCGACAACATTGAGACTCAGGGTTTTACCCATGGCAATGATTGCTTCGATGATTGCCCTGTCTTCAGAATCGTGCGGAAGGTTGCGAACAAAAGACCTGTCCACCTTGAGTGTGTCGATAGGGAGGTGTTTGATCTGGGCCAGCGATGAATAGCCGGTTCCGAAATCATCAAGGGCAAGCTGCACACCCATGTTTTTTATTTTGGTCAGCACGTCCATCAGGCGCTCAGTTTTAAACATGATCATGCTTTCAGTGATTTCCAGTTCCAAAAGATTTGGTGCCATGCCGGAATCATCCAACGCGGCTCTGATATCTTCCAGAAGCTTATCGTCCATTAATTGACGAATCGATAAATTTACTGCCATACGAATGGGTGGCAGTCCCTTGCGTTGCCAGGCTACATTTTGAGCACAGGCGGTTTTCAGCACCCACCTGCCGATGGGAACGATCAGCCCTGTTTCCTCGGCTACCGGAATAAATCGCGTCGGGCTGACTGAGCCAAGTTGGAGGTTCTTCCACCGCAGCAGGGCTTCCACTCCTGTGATCCCGCCGGTTTTGAAATCCAGTTTGGCCTGATACTCCAGATATAGTTCATTGCTCTCCAGTGCCCGACGGTCCAGCGCCCTACGCAGGTTTGTCTCAATAGAAAAGCGTCCAAACGCCTGCGACTGAGTGTTTTGGGAATAAAACTGGAAATTATTCTTACCTTCTTCCTTGGCAAAGTACATGGCCATGTCCGCATTTTTCATCAGAGTTTGTT
>JAFGLS010000233.1 GCA_016927935.1 Syntrophaceae bacterium | reverse complement strand
GATTCTTCTTTCGGTAACATCGATTTATGAGTCAACGTATCTCTTTTATCCCTCCCTTCGGTAACATTTTTTATGAGGCAATTCGCCCCTCTTATTAATGATTGACAAAGATGGATTATAAGCATAATCTTTTCCTGGATTAAAGGAAGCACAGACATGCCTGAGGTACAAATAGCGGCAAAATACAGCCCCGTGGAAGAAATATTCAACAGCATAATCCATGGCATCGGAATATTAATCAGCATAGCCGGTTTGGTTCTTCTGATAGTTTTTTCTGCTTTGTATGGGGACTCGCGACACATTGTCAGCTGCACAATTTTCGGAACTGCGCTTGTCCTTCTTTACACCGCATCCACCCTTTATCACAGTTTTCAGAAACCAAGTATAAAGCATCTATTCAGAATATTCGACCACTCCTGCATTTATATTTTGATTGCCGGAACATACACACCTTTTCTGCTTATCACGATACAGGGAACCATAGGCTGGGTTATGTTTGCTATAGTCTGGTCTGTAACTTTGATTGGAGTTTTTTTCAAAGTTTACTTCGTTCATCGTTTTGAAATTATTTCCACCATTGCCTATATTTCAATGGGCTGGCTTATCATCTTTGCTATAAAACCTCTTTTTCAGGCATTGCCCGGAGGCGGCCTTGCCCTGCTCATCTCCGGTGGATTTGCCTACACTATCGGAACTATTTTTTACGCGTGGAAGAGGCTTCCTTTCAATCACGCGATCTGGCATCTGTTTGTTCTCAGTGGAAGCGTTTGCCATTTCTTTTCCGTCATGTTCTATGTCATTCCGCCGAAAGTTTAAACCAATCAACCAATTGATTTGATATTCTTAAATCATTCTTGAATTATCACCTTTTAAATGTTAGTAAGTTGCCGCTGTAAACATCCATATTATTAATAAAGGAGACAAACATGCGCAAAGCTTTCATATATATATTGTTTTTAATAACACTTTTCACTGCCGCCGGTTCCCTGTGGGCAAAAGATAAATACGCTGTGACAATTTTGCCTTTTTCCATAAACAGCGCGGAAAATATAGACTATGTCAAAAACGGAATAGAGGAAATGCTCAACTCGCGTATCTCCGCTTCCGACAAAATCAAAGTCACCCCCAAATCTGACGTTCTGAAACAGTTGAAAACTTCCAAAATAAAAACAATAACTGCCGATAATGTGCATAATATCGGTAAAAAGTTGAATTCTGATTTTGTTGTTTGGGGAAGCATTACCAAAATCGGCACTAGTGTCAGCATTGACGGGAAACTGATAAGTATGGACAAAGCAAAATCTGATATCAGTGTTTCTTCTCAATCGCCAAGTCTTGATGACGTAATCCCTAAAATTAACGATTTTTCCGAAAGCATCGTCAATCATATTCTTGGTATAACTCCGCAGGTAAGCGCAACGCCGACTGCACCGACTGCTGTCACTTCACCGTCTGTTTCCCGCGAATCTCAAATCATAGCCAGAATGAGAACAGGCGGTAAAAAAGGAGGAACCTTAACCTCCGTAATCAATACGGAATTTATCAATGCCGCCGAACCGTTGAATCAGAGAGGCTTCTGGATGAGTCAGAAAATTCCCGCCGAATTTAAGGGAATGGATATAGGAAATGTGAACAACGACAAATTAAATGAAGTTGTGACCATAGATAAGAACAACGTCTATATTTATCAAAAAACGGAAAAAGACCTTAAATTGCTGGAAAAAATAAAAGGAAAATCATTCGATAATTACCTTGCCGTGGACATCGCTGATATCAACGGCAATGGTGTTCCTGAAATAATCGTGACATCGCTAAACGATACGATACTGGATTCCTTTGTTCTGGAATTCAAAGACGGCAAATATGAAAAAATCGCCTCCGATATCCGCTGCTTTTTACGTGTAATTGACACGCCTTCCGGAATTTCACTGCTGTTGGGACAGGAGTTTGGATTCGGCAAACCTTTCGACATGCCGATTTACGAAATGGTCTGGAAAGGCGGAACCTATGTCAGCGACCAGAAAATGTCCATACCTCTCGGGTTGTCTGTTTACGGTCTGAACATTGATAATCTGGGTATTGGCGGAAACGAAAAAATAATGGCTCTTGATGAATACGATTATTTATACATAATAGATAAAACAACCAAACCTTTAAGCCGTCTCGCTTCAATCGGTTTCACCAGTGAAGAACTTATCTGGAGGAGCGATGATGTTTACGGCGGCAGCAATAACTACATTGAAAATATTGATAAGAATAACCCCGATGATCCCAGGGCAAAAAGCGCTTACGTAAATTTGCGAATTCTTGCCGCTGACATAAATAAAAACGGCAAAAAAGAAATTATTATCGTCAAAAATCTGTCCTCCGTTGGACGCATGTTCAAACATTACAAACTTTTCACTGCCAGTGAAATATATGATTTGGAATGGGATGGTTTAGGGATGAGTGAAAACTGGCGGACGAAAAAAATCAACGGTTACGTAGCCGACTATTTATTCAAAGATATAGACAATGACGACCAGCCGGAATTAGTCTTGGCGCTGGTAATGTCCGTCGGCTTTACTTTGCGTGAAAGAAGTGTCATCGTTGTTTATGATTTTGATACGCCGCAGCAATAAGTTATTGACAAAATTTCTGCTCTTAGATATATCGTGCCACCAATTTCCGGTTCTCTGAAACACTACTTTGATTCAAAAGGCGGTGTAGCTCAGTTGGTCAGAGCATACGGCTCATATCCGTAGTGTCCCTGGTTCAAATCCAGGCACCGCCACCAAATAACAGCATCCCCTAAATAAAAGTTCTAACAACACTGAATGGTAAAGCAATGTCATTTCGAGGAACGCAGTGACGAGAAATCTTAAAGACTTCTCATCCCGATAATCGGGATGAGAAGAGACAGGTAAATAAAAGTTCTAAGTTCAAAGTTCACGGTTAAAAAAGGCTGAAGGAATTTAGACCGTGTGAAATTAGTCTGAAGGTTGAAAGAAAAGTAAGCAGGGTTCTATCTTCATCCTTTCGTCTTCAGTCTTCAGCCTAAATAACTTGTACCTTGAATAAGTTAATAAGTTAACAGCGTCCCCTTTACAGCGTCCCCTTTATTTCAGTGCGGGATAACTGCCGTCCTCGATGTTCCAGATACCGGTATCCCATGACGAATAAAGCCCGTTTGT
>JAFGLS010000232.1 GCA_016927935.1 Syntrophaceae bacterium | reverse complement strand
TTTATTAAAAATCGGATTTGAATGAAATATAAATAAGTTTGATTATCTCACGGGGTAAAGCATATGCTGCCTAAAGGATTCGTAAAAATCCGTTATTTCGGTTTCCTGGCCACAAAGAAACGTGAGAAACTGGACCATATCAAAGAACTCATCGGAAACAGGCTCTCTGGAAAGAGTCCTTCTTATCCAAAAAAGCCAAGAAACCCATGACTTGCCCTGACTGCGGGGGTTGCTTGTCTTTGTTTGTGAAATACCCAGATACAGAGGGCCGCCATGGTGATGTTCTCTAAAGCTTCGAAATATCAAAAATCCGCTAATGACGGAACAGGGATCGTGCGTTCTCATCTTGAATTTCAGGTGTTTTTTGAAATAATATGTTGTTTCTATTCCGGAATATTCCGTATAACTGCACCAGTTTACTTTTATTCAGTCCGAAATTGCCACTTTATTTTCATCTTTATAAGAATTTATCAAAAAATGTAAAATCCAAATGGGTCTAACCACCCATCCCAACCGGCCAAGTTCAACCACACGATGCAAGCGGAATTTCGCTATCGCTCAATTCCGATGCATCTCTGTATCGTTATGTGTTAATTCAAGCTCAACTCATGATATAATAGTGTATTAGACATTTTTCACAATAAAAACGTCAAATCATTTCTGATTCAAAGCTTCCTGAACTGCATAATAGGCGGGCTTTGCAACATAGTTGGTATCAAATAGCGAAGGGTATAAGTGATTACGCCATCCAGAACTGTCATCTATGTGCCAAGTGTTCCAGCCTATTAGTCCATTCATACTTTTTGCAATCATGATTTCCATAACTGCTTTATATGTTGCAGCCTGTTTTTCCAACTCTTTTGACGACATCCCATCTCGCATCCATACACTGAATTCAGTAATGTGGAACTCTAAATTGTTTTGATGTGCCCAGTCAACTAAATTCTCCAAATCTTTTAATTGCCCCGAAATATTTTCCCAACCAGCATTAAAATGAGCCTGGCATCCAATCCCATCTACACGTAAACCTTGCTCTTTTAAATAAAAGACGGTTTCTTTAATAAGGTTCCAGTCCAGTTCGAAAAGGTAATCAGCATGCTGGTTATAAATCAATTTCATGTCGGGGGCATATTTTGTAGCTATTTCAAAAGCGTATTTTATATACAATGGAGTTCTGTTTTTATCATTATCATATCCAATTTTAGGCCATGGGTTTTCCCATCCGTATCCTGGTTTAGAATAGAACCAAAGCCCTTCAGTACTAACAGTTTCGTTTACTACATCAAGATATTCAATGCCTTTTTTACCATTATAGCGAATACAAAGTGCCTTCATAAAATCTTTTAAATTTTTTTCCAATTCTTTAGCAGTACGATCATCTTCTTGCGCCCATTGTGAGCATTGGGGACCAATAGGGCCGTGGATCCGAAGTATTTGACCTGTTTCTGCAACATGCTTTGCCCATTTATCGGCTGCTTCCCAATTCCATGTATCACTGTTATCAGGATGTATGATGTCTTGTTTAAAATCATTTTCAGGAGTAACGTAGCTAAATTCCTTATTCATAATAATTCCTGTCGGCGTTCCTAATGCCCATGCACCTGTCGTAGCACCTACGAGTAGATTTCCTTCTGGATATTTTTCCGCTACAATTTCTTTTAGTCGGCGGCCTGATGGAGTTGGTTGAGACATAAGAGTCAAAGGAAGAATTATAGAGATTAACGTTATAATAATAGTAATCTTTGACATTTGAATTTTCGTCTTAGGCATTATATTATTCCTTAATTATATGGATTTATTAATAATAATCATTATATTCATTTCTTTTTGTATTTTTGTTAATACTGAACAAATAAACGAGGCTGTAGAAAAAGCCACCCAGATCCAGCATTCTCTTCAGCCAGGGGCTGGTTTTTTTAATTAACTTACCTTCTAATCCGTTTTATGTTTAAAACCAGCCAATAGCGCGTGATAATCACTCATCGAGTGCTTTCTTGCCTTATTTTGCCCTTTATGCAAACATTAGACTATAATTCTTTAACTTTTCTATGTTTTGAATCATACAAAACAGCTTCCATTGGCCATTGACTTTTTTCTTGCCTCTCAAACTAAATCGATTAAGCCCCTTATTCGTCCCTATATTCCCAAATACCGGTTCTACAACTGACATCCTGTGACTATAAATGAACTTGCCATACTTGCTATCAATCCTTCGTTTCATCCAGTCAGTGTAGCTTGGTTGTCGTTTTTTCTATGATAAATGAAACCTGACGGCCGTGTCCTTTGCTGGTATTCGCAAAATCAGGATTTCTCATACATTGCATTTTCATGCGACAACTCCGCCGGGTGCCCGATATTTCGCCAAATTGCCTTTAAGCGTGTGGCATGTGGACTTGTCCCATGCCAACGTAACTTTATAGGATCGATGTGAGAATAATACTGCCATCAAATTACTTTGTTAAAAACGGGACACAAAACATATCGAGTATTGGCCCCACTCCTGTTTGTCTCGCCCAAGCTGAAGACCACGGCCAATCTTCTAATAAAACACACACT
>JAFGLS010000033.1 GCA_016927935.1 Syntrophaceae bacterium | reverse complement strand
GTAAGAATGTCTACCATTATTTGTTTTGTAGTTTTTTCAGCCGGTTATCCTTCTGTTCAGCCTCAACGAAAAAAGGCCACACTCAAAAGAGTTAGTGAACCATTGTGATGAACTCGTCAGTGACCTTGGTTATATCTTAAAATATTAGCACAGCGCGGAGACTTGAGATAGAGATGTTTCCCTCGAAGAGGGATGAAACTTTTTGGCTTTCTTCAGGAAAGGCAAAAAAATCCTGGTAATCTTGTAAATCCTGTCTAATTAGCCTTATTTATGTTAAGACTGTTATGTCTTGGATAATAATTGATTGAAAGGACTGTTATGAGGGCAACCCGGGTTGATATTAACTGGCATCCCGACCTTTCTATATTTGCTTCTGAATCATTCCTGAAAGCGGTTGGCGATGAATACGGGTGGATTGGTGGCATGGACGATTCAGGAAAGCTTCGCTGTGTATTGCCGTATACCGTCATTCGAAAGGCGATATTTCGTATGGTCCGTTTCCGAGTTGAGACCATTCCGCTGGGAGAAGAGCTTGAATTTGAGGCAGAGAAGTCGTTTTTAAACAGTGCCGTCGATTATTTGCGTTCTACCGGGGCGGACATGATCATTCCGGCAACCACCAATACGATTTTTCGCACTTATCCCGATGGGGCAATCGCAGCGCCGTATGGCAGCTATGTTATCGATCTCAAGCAGGACGAAAAAACTCTTTGGAGCAACATTAGCAAGACTTATCGCAAAAACATTAACAAGGCGAATAGAATGGGTGTTCGGATCAAAAGTGGGATAGAGCATCTTGACACGGCCTACAGGATGGTGCGGGATACATTCAAAAGATCGGCGCTCCCGTTCATGGGCTATGATGCATTCAAACGATATATTGCCGGTCTGGGGGAAAATGTAAAAGTACTGATCGCTGATTATGAAGGGAGTGTGCAAAGCTGCACGGTGTTCCCTTTCAGTGACTACTGCGCCTACGCCGTGTACGGAGGGAGCATCCCGGAAACGGTGACCGGGTCAATGAAGCTGGTCCAATGGGAGGCAATGCGGCTGTTTCGCGGAATTGGGGTCAAACGTTTCGATCTCGTGGGTGGCAGAATCAACCCGGAAAAAAAATCAAAAGCGGATGGGATCGTGACGTTTAAGCAGAAATTGGGTGCCGAATTGGTTCATGGCTACATGTGGAAATACTCTATTCATTCTCTTAAATATGCCGTTTATAAACTGGCGGTTCGCTTGCTTAGGGGAGGGGATATAGTTGATCACGAACGCCACAAACTACCTTGATCGAGTAAAAACTAAATTAATGAGCAATCTTCAGCCATCAGAGGTCAACTTTCAGCATGTGATTTATTGAAGTAGATTTATCTCTAAACAGCAAAAATTCTGTGATTACTTAATTAATAAAGCATTAGGTTCATTGTTAATGGCTGAGTTAAAGTATTTGAAATTATGGGCACTTGGTGGGGTTAAAAATATGTGGGAGGTTAGTTTAGGAATTAATGGAGAATCTTAATCTCGGAACATCATCGGATACGGGTTCAAATGAATACATCGTCAGTCCCGAGGAAACAATACTCGTAACAGGAGCAAATGGGTTTATTGGCTCAAGGGTAGTTCACACGTTGTTATCGTACGGCTTTAAATGCGTGAGGTGCTTCACGAGACCGACGAGTAACTCGAGAAATCTTGAAGCTATAATAAAGGAGTTCGGCAGAACAAATGTAGAAATAGTAAAGGGTAATTTGCTTTCCAGTGATGATTGTATAATTGCAGCAAAAGGCGTATCCATCATTTATCATTTGGCCGCCGGTGTTGAAAAGTCATTTCCCGGTTGTTTTTTGAACTCTGTGGTGACCACGAGGAATCTTCTCGACGCCGTGATTAAGGAGCAAGCCCTAAAAAGATTCGTCAATATCAGCTCTATTGCTGTCTATTCGAACGAGAAAATCCCCCGCGGTGGTTTAATGGACGAATCCTGTGAAGTAGACACAAAATTCGTCGAACGATATGAGCCTTATGCCTATGGGAAAGCGAAGCAAGACGAATTAGTTCTTGAATATGCCAAAAAAAAGAAGTTGCCTTACGTGATCGTACGGCCCAGTGTAGTTTTTGGCCCCGGCAAGGCGAAAATTACCGATAGGATAGGGACTGATACCTTTGGTCTATTTCTGCATCTTGGGATGAATAACAGGATCCCCCTCACGTACGTGGACAATTGTGCGGAGGCCATTGTTTTAGCAGGGTTGATAGAAGGGATAGCAGGCCAAGTCTTTAATATTTTTGATGACGACCTACCGAGAAGTCGGGAATTTCTTAAATTGTATAAGCGCAAGGTGCGTAGGTTTTTCTCAATTCCTATTCCATATCCGTTTTGGTATATTTTCTGTTATCTATGGGAAAAATACTCAAAATGGTCCCGTGGGCAACTCCCACCAGTTTTTAATACAAAGGTATGTGCTATCTACTGGAAGAGCCAAATATATTCTAATAAGAAGGCAAAAAAGTTGTTAGGGTGGTATCCGCGGGTGCGGATGGATGAGGGTTTGGATAGGTTTTTTGTTTACATACGGGAAGTGAAGGGCCAGAAATGATTAAAGTTGGCATTATCGGTTGTGGGAAAATGGCGGACCAACACGCGAACCAAATCCAGAGAATCGTCGGTGCTGAAATAATGGCAGTGTGTGATCGAGAGCCATTAATGGCCCAGGATATGTGTGAACGGTTCAAAATTGAAAATCATTTCAAAGGCTTACATGAAATGCTTGAGGCAGTAAAACCCGACGTTGTTCATGTAACGACGCCTCCGCAGAGTCATTTCGAATTAGGCCAGATATGCCTGGAAGCCGGATGTAACGTTTATATTGAAAAACCCTTTACTCTTAATACAGCCGAGGCTGAGGTTTTAATAGACCTTGCGAATCAGAAAGGGGTCAAAATTACCGCTGGGCACAATGGCCAATTCACTCATGCCATGGTTCGAATGAGGGAATTGGTAAATAAGGGATATCTGGGCGGCAAACCCATTCATATGGAGAGCCATTACTGCTATGACTTTGGAGATGAGAGCTATGCAAAAGCCCTTCTGGGTGACAGTGATCATTGGGTAAGAAAGCTTCCTGGATCGTTGCTGCAGAATATTATCAGTCACGGCATTAGCAAAATAGCGGAATTTTTAAGTGGCAATAATCCTACGGTCATTGCCCATGGTTTCACCAGTACATTCCTTAAAAGTATTGGTCAGAATGATATTATCGACGAAGTAAGGGTAATTATACGGGACGAAGATTTTACAACGGCCTATTTTACTTTTTCGTCTCAAATCCAACCAGTCCCTCACCAATTTCGGTTGTATGGCCCGAAAAATTCTCTGATTGTTGATGACGAACATCAAATACTTATTAGGATAGACAAGAAGGAATACAAGAGTTACTTGAGATATTTCGTCCCTCCCTTCGAATACGCAACACAGTATGTTGGAAACTTTGGCAGAAACTTTAAAAAATTTATCATGAATGACTTTCATCTGCCGAATGACGCAGCCTTGAAGACGTTGATAGAGTCTTTTTACAATTCAATCATCGGTAATTCCCCTTTACCCCTATCATACAGGGAAATTCTTTTAACCTCCAAGATCATGGACGATATATTTGCCCAAGTGGTTGTGAATGGAGTGTCGAGTCACTTGTCTGAAATATCTTCAAAAAATGCAATCAAAGAAGTTTTTTAAAAGGTTTTCTTTGTCTCAATTCCTTTTATAGTCTTATTTTTTATTCCTTAAATCATTAATGCATTAAAATTGTCTTACGGAGAGTAAGTCAGCGTTATTTTTTGGTATTGATTCGGGAGTTCTATTATCGTTGCGCTTGTATGCCTACCTCTGTAGATCCAATTCTGCTATCCCGTAAAATTGCACTTGGTTTTGAGCTCAGTTTGTAAAAAAACTTTACCTGTAAAGGCAAAGTTGAACATCTTTCAATGGCTTCATTACGGCAGTTTATTTATAGGTGCTACGTTATGTCATTTTTAAAAGGCTTTGCTTGTAAATGATATTTAATTCTTTCAGCTTTATTATATTTCTCATTGTTGTGTATTTTGCGTATAGATGTCTTCAGCATCGCAAGCAAAATATCATGCTTTTGATCGCGAGTTACGTGTTCTATGCATGGTGGGATATAAGGTTTCTGTTGTTGATTATTGTATCAACGGTTATTAACTACTGCTGTGGGATTCTTATTGCCGACCCCCAGATAAGCAAAAAAAAACGAATTACAGTGTCGGCATGGATCCTGTTATCTTGTTTTTTATTTGTCACTGTTCAATGGAGCGAGGTTCAATCATTATTTAGATCTTATTCAACGTTGAAAGACTGGCAGCGCCTGTTCTCGTGGAATGGCGGGTGGATAATTCTTAGTGTTGTCAGCATCGTGGTTATCTTTTTGAATTTTATTCATTCCCGGATAATGGTTTTCGGGCAAAACACGAGGCGCACCATATTTCTCGCAACGGGCATTGTTGCGAACCTTGCAGTATTAGGTTTTTTTAAATACTATAACTTCTTCATCGACAATATGGAATGGCTAATCCGGGCGGTTCATTTTGATCCTTCAACCTTTCACCTTAATATATTGTTGCCGATTGGGATTTCGTTCTACACGTTTAAAGGGATTAGTTACTGCGTGGATACTTATCAGGGGAAGAATCCCCCTGCACGACAATATGTTGATTTTGCAGTTTTTATTGCTTTTTTTCCTGCCCTATTAGCAGGTCCGATCGACCGGGCAAGCAACCTTCTAAACCAGATTTCCGCTGATCGAAAAATGAGCTGGGATCAATCAATGAGGGGATTGCATCTATTTTTCTACGGTTTATTTAAAAAAGTAGTTATCGCAGATGGTGTGGTCAGAACGGTTAACTCCGTGTTCGGTTCTACAGGTCAATCAAGCTGGATCGATGTGGTTGTCGCTACAGTGCTATTTACAATTCAGATCTATTGTGATTTTTCAGGGTATACAGACATGGCAAGAGGAACAGCGAAATTGTTTGGAATTGATCTTATGATAAATTTCAAGCTGCCATATTTCGCAAAGAATGCCCGTGAATTCTGGTCTCGATGGCACATAAGTCTATCTACGTGGTTAAGAGATTATTTGTATTTTCCACTGGGTGGTAATCGACGGGGGACCGTCAAGACCTACCGTAATCTTATCGTGACGATGGCTCTTGGCGGTCTATGGCATGGCGCCGCATGGAACTTCGTACTGTGGGGTCTGTATCATGGAATCATTTTATGTGTTTACAGAGCCATAGGCGCAATAAGATTTGCCAGGCAGGTGCACCCGACGAACCCGTTGAGCGAGGTCTTCAAGATAGCTTTATTTTTCGTGCTAACCTGCTATGGATGGCTGCTCTTTAGAGCCCCGTCTTCAGATAAAATCATGAGTCTCACGTCAACGCTGATCTTCGATTTCGGAAACATTGATTTCGGAGCTACGAAACCGATGGCATCAGCTCTCTTCGGCCTGATCGTTTTCATATGCATCGAGGTCATAGAATACGTATCGAATGGCAAATGTTTCTACAAAAAACTTCCAACTCCTGCCTGGACTGCACTGTATGCATCGATGATATTTTGTTTAATGCTTGGTATGGGCAGCGAATCGGCTCAGTTTATCTACTTCAATTTTTGAACTGACTATGTAATGTAAATATGAAAGCTAACAAATGGAAATTGTTTTACAGTTTTATATGGATCGTGTTCTATCTGGCAGTTATTGATGTAATGGTAAATATTATATTTCAATTTCCAAAAGAACCAGAAAAGACCCCTCCTTCTTTTTTGGAGGGCTATTTTGAATACGGAAGATCTGTTGAAGGAAAGCTTGACAGGATGGCAAGGCGGGGAAATGATCAATCAGCGCCTATCCTTGGATATGGTTGGCTTGAGAATAAACGGTATGAATCCCTACCTAAAAAAGCTGGTGAGGGTGAAGTGCTGGTGGCTGTTTACGGAATGTCTCACATAAAAATTCTGGGAAAGGCAATTGCCAAAATTGATAGTAAGTATGTAATACGTAATATTACAGGGCCAGGTGTTCCTCCCGGTTGGTCTTTTGCCGCTTATAGGAGGGACAAAACTCTACATGAGGCAAAGGTTGTGATCTTGGGTATTATGACTGACAATATAGCATTTATCAGTGCAACTTCGGGAGCAACCAGCTATTTCGATATGAGTCATCCCTATACATTCCCGCGATATTTTGTGAAAAATGGCCTACTCAAGGAAATATATCCTCCTTTTTACACTGAGGAAGGCTTTAAAGCTTATTTGTATAACCCAATTAAATGGGCGGAGTATAGGGACTGGCTCGAAAAAAACGATAAATTCTATGATGCGTTTTTGTTTAAACGATCATTAACAGATAGGTCAGCACTTTTTCGAGTATTGCGGCGCTCCTATTCACAGAAAATAAAGGAAAAAATAATCGGTCGCATATACACAAAAGATGGTTTCAACATCAGAAGTGAAGAAATTGTTGCTCTGCACAAAATTGTAGAAACTTTTGCCAAGGAAGCACAGGAAGAAGAAAGACTTCCCATCGTTTATATCGTTAACACCGAGGGCCGGGGAGACCATCTATACAGAGCGCTGAAGCCTGTTCTTGAGGCTCATAACATACCGTTCTTGAGCACACATATCATCTGTCCACCTGATGATCCCAGAGTATTTCGGGTGATGAATTCTCACTTTATGCCGTCTAAGGATACGGAGTTGGCAAGGGAAATGATCAAGATTATAGAAGGGTGGGAACGAGAAGGTTTGCGGGGCGTTGCTCATGTCGAGGGAGGACGGAAGCCAACTGTTGCTGGGGTTTTTTCGCATAAGGATGAATGAACCTGAGGAGACGTTGGGCTCAGTGAATTGTCGCCCCCCTTTCACAATTAATGTAATAAAAACAACCATAATTCATGCCGCCAAAGTTCGCACTGTTTATTTGCACTGTTTTCGTACTTTTTCTGCTTAGGCTCGATCGAAAACAGACAAAGGAAGTGTCCACTGCATTGTGGATACCGACAATTTGGATTCTCTACATCGCCAGCAAGCCCTTGGCCGTTTGGTTTGGGTCATCGGGGGACGTTGGGGATGGAAGCCCATTGGATCGACTTTTTCTGATCGCACTTTTATTTTTGGCTTTGTTTATACTGGTTCGGAGAAAATTTAGATGGTCTAATGCCATAAAAGAGAACACTTTTTTGATATTGTTGATTAGCTACATGTTCGTCAGCGTTTTTTGGTCCGAAATCCCATTTATATCCTTCAAACGCTGGATCAGAGAGTTACAAGCGGTCATTATGGCCTTTGTGGTGGTAACCGAACCCGATATACGCAAGGCACTGCAATGTATATTTAGAAGAATAATATATATACTCATCCCCTATTCATTATTACTGATTAAATATTATCCGCACTATGGAGTTAAATATGGGCGCTGGTCAGGCAAGCTGATGTGGATTGGTGTTTCGCTTCAGAAGAACGGTTTGGCCTTATTATGCATTTTCACCTTTTTTTTCATTACCTGGACGCTCGTTAGAAGACGGAATGGGAACGATATCGCAGTTGCCTGGTATCAGACCCATGTTGAAGTTTTTCTTCTCATCTTGACAATCTGGCTCTTTACAGGACCACAACACATCCTTACATACTCTGCGACTTCCACTGCCGCATTGGCCATTGGATTGACGGCTTTTATCGGTTTTTTATGGATGAAGAAGCGGAATAGGGTGATAGGCGTAAACACATTAACGATTATATTCGTATTAATCATTATTTATGGCACAATTACGCCCTTTATTGGCCGGTTGCCCCTCTTTGACGTATCATCCACCCTTGGGCGGGAAGAAACATTAACAGGCAGAGCTGATCTCTGGGAGATCGTTCTGCCTTATGCAATGCAGAAACCCATTTTGGGATACGGATTTGGCAGCTTCTGGACCGATGCGCTGCGCGAGGAAATTACTAGTAACGCTCACAATGGATATCTTGATGTAATTCTCAATTTGGGGTTTGTTGGGCATACCCTTTTCTCGATGTTTTTTCTGTCCTGTTGCTGGAGGGCCCAAAAGGTAATGATCACCATAGACTTTGATTGGGGCTGCTTTTGGGTTTCTTGCTTGTTAATGGCCGTTGTTCATAATACAGCCGAATCCTCTTTTGATGGATTCACGTGGCTAATGTCGGCTGTTAATCTTTTTCTTGCAGTCTCTTATACGGAGATTAAAGCAGACACGCCTGGAATTATACGCGAGAAGTGTGACTTCCCGCAACATAACACGGCCTGAAAATGCAAGGAAAGCCAGACACGTATGGTGCCCACTATTTTTCGAAGATCAAGTCGTCGGTCTTATACTGCTGAGCATTTTTAGATTTGCTGAAGGAGTTGGAGAAAACACTTCCCTTCTGAATGTAGCTCTTTGAACGATTTGCGGTGTGAGAGGATAAAAAAAAGTGGCTATGTCGAATACTGGCTTCTTCTCCTCTTAGCTGTTTTACTGCGAGAAGTCTGAAAGAACATGGCCGCTAAAGAGATTAAGAACGAAGCGGCCGATTATCATATCAGAATTCAGAGAAGGCCATGAAAGACCATATTTCAGTCTGCATTCCTACTTTCCGTCGTAATCAAATGCTGGAACGACTGCTTCGTAAATTGGCATTGCAGGAGAACGGTGGTCTATTCGATTTTTCGGTAGTTGTGGTGGATAATGATGCAAAAGGTCCAGCTAAAGAGACTGTGACGGGGCTGAGGAAGGAATTAGACCTGGAAATCAGCTACAGCATAGAGCCAGAACAGACGATTCCCGCCGCTAGAAACCATGCCCTTCGACTTGCCCAAGGCAATTATATTGGCATCATAGATGATGATGAAGTTCCGCCGCAGCACTGGCTGATAACAATGTATCGCGCCATCAATACATTTGACGTGGATGGGGCTCTGGGTCCTGTCCATCCTTTTTTTGATCAAGAACCCCCTGCCTGGTTGGTGAAGGGTCGGTTCTGCGAGCGGCCGGTTCACCGAACAGGCACGTTGTTACACTGGAGCCAGACCCGAACTGGGAATGTCCTCCTCAAGAAGGAGGTCTTTGACAAGTATAACCTTTGTTTTGACCTGAAGTTCAAAACAGGCGGTTCAGACCAGGAGTTTTTCAAACAGGCTATGCACGCAGGTTGCAGATTCGTCGCCGTCGAAGAAGCCCCGGTTTACGAGATCGTGCCGCCGGAGCGCTGGACAAAAAGCTACTACCTGAAGCGCGCTCTGGTTAACGGCTTTAACTCGCACAGATACAACGTGAACGAGAAGCGTGGATTCTCACGCGTGACAGTACCCGTAAAGTCAACCGTTGCCTTGCTGGTTTACGGGGTAGCCGCCCCTTTTTGTGCATGCCTGGGAAGTCATGTGCTGATTAACTGCCTTGAAAGAGGTTGTCACCATCTGAGCCGGTTGTTAGCCATGCTGGGGATTGAACTGGTCAAGAAGCGAAACTTTTAGCTTGTAGGATTGCGGTTACATTGTGAAATCAACGGAAACTATATCGGCCTCAAGGCCTCAATTGCAAAATATCTTTGCCAGGCTGAGGAAATCTTCCTTTGTCAAGAATGTTCTGGTCGTGATGTCTGGTAGTGCAGTGGCCCAGGTCATTGGCTTTGCGCTGATTCCAATTATCAGCCGACTCTTCTCTCCATCGGACTTCGGGGTGTTAGGCTCATTCCAGTCGGTTTTCAGCATTATTGCCGCAGGGGCAACCTTGCAATACACCCAGGCGATTATGCTGCCGAAAGAGAAAGAGGACGCCCTGAATCTTTTCTTTGTTTCCTGCCTCTGCACGCTCGCTGTAGGTTCCCTGCTTCTAATTTTTTGCATGCTTGCCCCCGCCTCCGTGAACAATCTAATGAAAACAGACGGTGTCTGGGCCCTGGCACTGTTGGTTGTGGCCACCGTTGTAGCCGGCCTCAATCAGTCATGCGGGGCCTGGTGCGTGCGAGCTAAGGCCTTTAAGCATACAGCGGCGTCACAAGTCATTCTAAGCGTCTCGGAGAAAGGAACGCAGATTGGATTTGGGTATCTCAAAGCAGGGGCTGCAGGACTTATTGTGAGTAGCGTTCTGGCTACTATTTTGGCAAGCCTCAATTTGGTTCGGGTGCTTCTTCCTGACCTTTGGACTCTCCGTCGCTTCATCCGGTGGGAGCGCATGAAGCAATTGGCAAGAGACTACAGGGATTTTCCCATGTATGCCGCCTCTCAGAACGTTATCAATGCCTTGTCGTCAGGCTTGCCTGTCCTGTTTTTGAGTCACTTTTACGGAATTGATCTGGCCGGGGCCTATGCGTTCGGAGTGCGTATCCTGTGGACGCCTATGAGTTTTTTCATAGGGGCACTTCGACAGGTACTTTTTCAAAAGGCCGCTGAAACCCAGAATCAGGGTCACAACTTGGCGCCTCTTTATGTGAAAATAACGGTGGGGCTGTTTGCTCTTGTGTTTTTTCCCTCAATGGTTTTTTTCGTATGGGCCCCTGAAATCTTTATTTGGATATTTGGCTCTCAGTGGCATACTGCCGGAGAGCTAGCTAAATTTCTTGTTTTGTGGATGATGGTTGTTTTTTGCAACCTGCCGGCTGTAGTATTTGCGCGGATTATCAGGATCCAACGCACCGTTTTTTTTTATGATCTGGTTTTACTAGCTGCAAGAATTTTGGCGTTGGTGTTGGGAGGGCTATATTTAACTGCATCGCAATGCATCTTACTGTTTTCCTTGGTGGGTGCGGCTATGAACCTATTCTTGATCATCCTGGTAGGCCATGCTGTAATAAAGAAAGAAGAATTCGTTAATTTAGAGCGGATTAAAGATTGTCTGATGGAAGAATAGTTTTGGAGTTTTATTCTTACAAAGGTCACATACGAGGACAAATGTGCTAAACGCAATGTCGCTTTTTAACAAAGGAGTATCTATGAATCCAATATCAGGGCTATATAAAATGCTGTATTGGCCAATATGCCGGACATATGCACGTTTAATTATGGGAGACAAACCTGCAGACTCAGTCATGAGCTTCTTGTGCTGTATAGATTTTTGGAGGGTGCATGGGTATTGGCCACACCTGAAGAATCCACGGAGTTTTGAGGAGAAACTATGTTGTCGCATGCTTTTCGATCGGGATCAAAAATGGACAATGCTCTTGGACAAGTGGCGTGTTCGGAGTTATATAGCAGGTAAAGTGGGGAGTGACCACCTGATTCCATTGCTTTGGAGGGGAGATAAGCCAGAAGAAATCCCCTTTGATGAATTACCCTTGAAATTTGTAATAAAGGCCAATCATGGGTGTGGATATAACATCATCATCAAGGATAAGACGCAACTGAACCAGGTGAATACAAGGCTCCAGTTGAATAAATGGCTCGATGAAAATTTCTGCCAGGACAAATACCTTGGAACTGCGTGGGCTTATAAAAACATAAAACCAACCATTATCGTGGAATCATTCCTCGAAGATAATGGAGACGTGCCAACAGATTACAAGTTTTTTTGTTTCTCGGGCCGAACTAAGTATCTCCAGATGAACTTTGATCGATTTGGGGACCCTTATGAAAAGACTTTTGATAGAGATTTTAACCCACTTGATTTGTGGCAAGGAACAAGGCAATATCCTGAAAAGGTCGTGCGTCCAGATAGTTATGAGGATATGGTTAGATTGGCTGAATCCCTTGCAAAAGGCTTTGATTTCATTAGGGTGGATCTGTACAATGTTGACTGCCAAATATACGTCGGTGAGTTAACCTGCTATCCTGGCGGAGGAAATGTACAATGGATTCCCAGAAAATATGATTTTCTTCTTGGAGAGAAATGGAAATAATTGTAAAAAACCTTCCTTAATAATAATGGAGAGTTGATTAGGGTATAATTTTATTGAAAAAGTAAGGAGGGACTTGTGGAACTTTGGTTCAACTAGTATTGTCCAGGACTCAAGGGGAATCAAAAATGAAGGACACCAATAATTTGATTGTTGACAACAACATGTCAGTTAGAACACCTGAAAAAGACAAGAACGATCTGACGAAAGATTATACCCTTACCATTGCTCGGAGCATAGAGGAAATAAACTCACTAAGGACCATATGGGATGAGTTCCAGTTACGGCCAAATTCTGACATTGATCATTTTTTGCATGTCACTACTCATGACAAAACCATTATTCGCCCGCATGCTACCCTTTTAGAACGTGCTGGAAAACCTGTAGCAATTGCAGCGGGACGAGTTGAGCAATCTAGATTTTCATGTAAATTCGGTTATAAGAATATTTATGCTCCTCTGACAAAGGTTTTAGGAATTCCTGATGACGGGCTTCTCGGTGATTTTTCCATCGAAAATGGCAGGATTATTTTAAATTCACTGGTGCAGACAATGCGGCTTGAAAATCTGGATCTGATACGATTTTCTTACCTCAGAATTGAATCACCCATGTATGAACTCGTAAAAAAACATTCAAGCATTTTAATGCGCGACCATTTAAAATACCCAAGTAAACATTGGCGAATGGATGTTCCTGAAAATATCGAGGGGTTTTACAAGGCGCGATCGAGCAAGCACCGATATTGGCTTCGCAGGATCAGAAGGATTCTGGAAGCCGAATTCCCTGGGCAAGTTCATTACAAGGTATACGCTGATGGACCAAGTTTAGACGAGCTAATAGTTAATGCTGAAACTGTTGCAAGGAAGACGTACCAGTGGGGGCTGGGCCAAGGCTTTAGAGACAGTCCTGAAATGAGAAAAAGGCTTAGAGCATTTGTTAAGAAAAACCAATTGCGTGCCCATATTTTGTATATCAGAAATGATCCATTTGCCTTCTGGCTTGGTAGAAGCTATCGTAATACATTCTATTTGATGCAAACTGGCTATGATCCGGAATATAAAAGGTATGAGTTGGGCACAATATTATTTATTTATATGTTGCAGGATTTAGCTGAGAATACAAAAATGGATTATATTGACTTCGGATTTAGTGAACAACCGTATAAGGTACGTTTCGGTAATGAATGCTGGGAGGAAGAGACGGTGCACCTCTTTGCCGCGAACTCGCGCGGACTGAGACTGAATATAATCCGAACAGTTATCGGCGTTTCCTGGGCTTACACTATTGGTATGGTTAATAAGTTAGGAATTAAAAATAAGCTTAAAAGATTGATGCGGGATCGATTGATAAAGAGATTGAAATAAAAAATCATACACTCAAACTGATTGAAGTGAACATATTATCAAGCAGGTATTTTTGCGAAAATTGTAACCGATTAAAATTTATGATAATATATGACTTGAGCTTTTTTGAGTGTTTGGCATAAAAATTGCTTGAATGTATTCTCATATTTAACACCCTAAAACAGGGCTTTGCACTGAATTAGGGGGACGACTCAATCATTGGGAAATCAGTTTGCCAGATCATCTAATGATTAAAAGGAGGATTAAAAATGGAAATAGGTAAAAATATCTTTTCTTTATTTTTGACTTTTTTAGTTTCTTTAAGCATGTCTGTTGTAAGTAGCGATGCCGCTACAATTAACGCAGCGAGTGCGTCCTACTCTGACGTGAGTGCTGCGGTTTCCGCTGCCAGTTCTGGAGATACGGTTGTAGTGCCTGCTGGCAGTGAAACATGGAATAGTCCGCTAATAATTAAAAAAGGTTTAACCTTTGAAGGGGCGGGAATAGGAAATACGGTTATAACCAGTAACATAACCGATCAAAACGCTGGAATAGTTAAATATGCTCCTGCATCTCCAGCCTTAAATGAGCCATTCCGAATAACGGGCTTTACCTTTGATTGTAATTCTAAATCTAATGGTTTATATTTAGAAAACAATACAACAACAATAATAAACAAATTAAGAATTGATCACAATAGAATAATCAATCCTGGGGGGATTAATGCAGGACGAGGTATTTGGATTCAGGGTACTATTTATGGAGTGATTGATAATAATACTATTGAAGCTCCGGGTGGATCAGCAATAACTTCCTATGGTTTAAATTCAACTTCATGGGACAATCTATCAAGGGATTTTGGTAGTGCCAACAATATATACTTTGAAGACAATACAATCATTGGGTCAGGGACTTATCATGCTTCTGGTCATGGTGGGAGATATGTAGCTCGATATAATAACTATTCCGGTGTAAAACGAAACATGACTCCGATATTTGATATACACGGGAACCAACCTGCGGGTTATTCAACAATGGTTGGAGAAGTATATGGAAACGTCATTGACTTAGGTGGATTATGGGGTGGGCAATTACTTGATCATAGAGGCGGTCAGGCTATGGTATTCAATAATAATCTTATACGTGTCGGTCAAAGTAGTGATTCGGTAAAGGTTAGAGAAGAATATGCCGATGCAGATTATCCAGATCCAAACGAATATCTCCAACACGTTACAAATTCATATTATTGGGGTAATAGAGCAAATACCAGTACAGTATTAACTGCTTATATAAGCTCAGATGTTTATGACGGTATCCATCCTAATGACCCACCAGTAATTGTTGAGAATAGGGAGTTTTGGGATGAGAATACTTCCTTTGATGGGACATCCGGTGTTGGCGTTGGTCTTTATGCTGACAGGCCGGCGGAATGTACCAAAGGGATAGGATATTGGGCAACCGATAAGGGTGGTAACTGGAATGCGGTTAATGGCGCAGCAAACGATGGTTGCCTCTATAAATGCACAGCAACGAACACATGGACACTTTATTATACTGCATTCCCATATCCTCATCCCTTGAGAGGAATTTCTATTCCACAAAACCTTCATATAGTCGAATAAAGTAAGTGGGTATGCACCTTACTCAACCGACTACAAAATGTAGATGTCGAGCGTCACAGGTTACAGGGCTACTTCTTTACATTTGATGGAGCAGCCAATCGCCGGGTTCCTCAAAGCTTTTTGGATATGGCCATGTTTCTTTGTTATGTTAAGGGTTTACAAGAATTAGCGATCAACATAAAACAACAGTCCACAAATAGACAGCGGACGGCATACCAATGCTTTAAAAGCAGCATTCGCTTTTTGCACAACATATAGTGCGTGGTTGAGTTAACTGCATACCCACTATAAAGTAAAAGCCTGTGGTTTTCAGTAAAATTTATAAGCAATGCTTAATTTGACTTAGTAATGTTAGGCCCCGGCCGATTTTTCAAGAATTTTTCTTTGCCGGCGGGTATGAGAGTCGATGGCTTTCTGT
>JAFGLS010000231.1 GCA_016927935.1 Syntrophaceae bacterium | reverse complement strand
GGCGGATAACCAGGCAAGCAAATGTCAAGAAAATGGATGAAGGTGATTATGAGGGCCTACAGAGTATTTTAATTTGCAGCTTTCACCCACAAACAAATATCCTCGAAAACTTCGCATACTGATGATTGCGGATTGAAAGATCTCGATAAAACATTCAGGTCATATAGCCCATTGAATTACTTTCCTGCTATGACAAGGAATTATTTTTGTTAAGAAATGTAAAATGGCAGTATTCCAAATTATTATGTGGTATAGAGGTGATGGGCGGATTGCTCTGGTAGCTTTTTTATCGGGTGTGGCATCCAGAATCCCCTTGGCTGGCAAAGCAAACTTTCCAGATAAAAGGAAAGAATCATGCGCATAAGAATCCAGGAAGCTTTTAATGTCTATTCACATCTGGTAGGCGTCATTGCGGCGGTGGTCGGCACTGTATTTTTAGTGCTGGTCGCATGCTATTCGATTTCAGCGTTGATTGTCGCATTGATTTATGGGAGCTCAGTTATCTTTCTTTTCTTAGCGAGTGCACTTTATCACGCCTTTAAGAAAATGGAAAATGAGCTGTCTTTCTGGAGAAGAATGGACCGCCTCGCTATCTTTTGCATGATCGCCGGCACTTCGACGCCTGTCTGTTATATGTACCTGGACGGTCCTTGGCGTTGGTCAATGATTGCAGTCCAGTGGGGACTTGTGGGATTCGGACTTGTCTCTCAACTTTTTTTCCCTCGGGCACCGAGAGTTCTTTATTTCATTATTTATTTCATCATGGGTTGTCTCTCGCTCATTCCGATTAAACAGATGCTGCCATCCATGACCATCGTGCCGGGGATTTTGTTATTTACCGGTGGGGCGTTTTTTACACTGGGCGGTTTAATATATGCAATAAAGAAACCGAGGCTTGTTCCCGGAATCTTCAGCTTTCATGAACTTTTTCACGTCATGGTTCTGATCGGAAGCGGGCTTCACTATGCGATGATTTACATTGTCTATTTCCAAAAGGTCGCCTAGAAAAGGAGAAAAGGGAGAAAAGGGGACGGGAGAAAAGGGGACAGATTTATTTTTCACGATGGGGCTGGGGAAATTGCTGAAACTGTCCGGGATCGTGGACACTCTCGCCGTGCAGAGCCTGTCGAAGACCCCCTTCACGCAGTTAGCCAACTTCACCGGCCAGCCCGCGATGTCCGTTCCCCTGCACTGGACGGCAGAGGGCCTCCCCTGCGGGGTCCACTTCATCGGGCGGTTCGGAGACGAAGCGACACTGTTCCGGCTGGCGGCCCAACTGGAACAGGCGCAGCCCTGGTTCGACAGGAGACCGCCTGTGGTTGGATAGGAGATAGCCTGACCCCATGACCATGGGAAAGCGCATCCAGAGGGTGGCAAAAAGCAAGACCTGGCCCTGACCCCTTGAGGGGAGAGGTAATATGGCAATAGATTTTGTTTCGATTGACTTTGAAACAGCAAATGAAAAACGCGCAAGCGTCTGTTCTGTAGCATTGATTTTATTTGAAGACGGTAGGATTACCAAAGAGCTTGAATGGATAATTTCCCCTCCCCAACATCTAAACTATTTCAACCCATATAACGTCCAAATTCATGGAATAGAAGAATCAGATGTTCTCGGTAAACCAGAATTTAATGAGGTGTGGCATGAAATATACCCACTCATAAACCATAGAATCCTTGTTGCCCACAATGCAAGTTTTGATATTAGTGTATTGCGGCAACTATTAGATTGCTATGATTTAGATTGTCCAAGCATTGAATTTATATGTACTTGCAATGTTGCAAGAAAAACTTGGGATAAGCAAATAAATTACACCTTGAAAAATATCGGAAATAATCTTGGATACATATTTAATCATCATGATGCCCATGATGATGCAAGAATTTGTGGACAGATATTGCTTGATGCATGTAAATATCATTGCTGTAATTCCGTTGCTGAGTTGGCTGAAAAGATAGGGTTAAAAAAAGGAATTCTTAGTAGCAACAAATATCGTCCATGCTCTGTTTCTGACCCATATTTAGGATTAAGAAAAGGAAAGTTTGAGAGAATTGAACTTACTGAACTTTCACCAGAATGCATTGAAGCTGGAGGGATATTCAGTGGTAGATGTGTGGTTTTTACAGGAACATTGATAAGCATGACAAGACACACTGCAGCACAGAAAGTAGTGAGCCATGGAGGTTATGTGTCGAATACCATTAACAAGGGCACAAATTTATTGGTAATGGGTGTTCAAGATTTTGCAAGGTTTGTTGATAACAAGCAAAGCAGCAAGACAAAACGGGCGAGGGAGCTTATAGAAAAAGGCCAACAGTTAGAGATTATAGATGAGAATGAGTTTTTAAGGCTGCTATTTCAGGAGAAACAGGAAAATGAATATTGACGAATTTAAAGGTCACATTGAAAGACATGTAAAAGCTTGTATTGAAGAGCTTTCAAAAGATAACAATTTTTTTGATCCCACGATAAAAAGGTATGAATTAAGACTCAATAAAGGCTGTGAAACAATTTTGTTGTGCAATTCTGCCGTGATAAGAGTTAAGTGTAAGAAAATCGAGCGTTGTTTACAGTTTTTCGGGATAAAAGTACTGGATCAGTTTTTCTTCGGGTGTCAGGCCTCCGATGCCT
>JAFGLS010000230.1 GCA_016927935.1 Syntrophaceae bacterium | reverse complement strand
GCCGGCGCTGAGCAGGTGCGTACCATCGGGGGTATAGACCAGCGCGGTGACGTTCTGCCCGGCGGCATTCCACTGCTGTTCGACCGCCCAGGTGCGTGTGTTGTAGATCCAGATGATGCCGTTGGGCCAGCCGGACAGGCCGCCCACCGCCAGATGCAGACCGTCGGGCGAGAAGGCCAGGCTGGATGCCGTCGGCGGGGCGGCGGGTGCGGCGATCTGCGAGCCGTCTGCCGGATTCCACACGCGCAATGTCTGCTGGTTCCTGTCATCTGCCGCTGAGACGAGCAAGCTGCCGTCCGGTGGGAAGGCTATATCCCATACGATGCCGGTTATACCTTTGAAAGAGCGCAGGTGCGCGCCGCCGCGAGTGTTCCACAGGTTGATGTCATAGTCGGCGTTATTACCCGAACCGGTGACGAAGGAGGCACCGTCGGGCGCGAATACGGCTTTGCGCATGGATGGCCAGGGGATCTCCGCCCGCTTTTGCAGCAGGGTCGCATTTTTCGGGGTGATGGGCGGGTGTGCCGCCGCGGCTGCCGTGAGGGTGGTTAGAGCCAGCGCTAGAATGACAAGTACCGGAAGCGTTCGTTTCATGGGATTTCTCCTGAACGACAGGAATGGGATTAGGTGATTTTACCGGATTTCTGCGGACAGGAAAAAATGATGCGCTCAAAATCGAGCACATCCTACCCACTTATTTACTTTACATTAATTCAATAATTAAGTTTACATGAGGATTACAAAACCTGCATTGACTGACATGCCCGCTGGTACTAATGGCCTCATCAAAGGCTTCATTGTACGTTGATAATGGGCCGTGCCATCTACCGTTTCTTGTGGAAGAAACTGGATGGATGCCTTTGCCATCTTTACAGAAGCCGCATTCAGAGAGATGTATCCACACTTTGTACCCTACGACTATCCAATTCTCACAGATAATGAATTTCATTTCCCAGCCCCTAACAAATTTCCGACATTTAAGGTTTGTTTGTTATCAAATACTATTAAAAAATTTTGAAGTGTGTAAAAATAAATGTATGCTACTTGCTATATAATCTATCTGAAAGTATTCGGGGAATAAAAAAACTTGGGAGGAAAAAAATGAGTTTATCTGAGGAAATAGAAAAAAATAGGCAAGATATTAGGACTGATGCATATAGCATGTCCATTGGCGAATGGATTAGCCTTTATGAGAACAATGAACTTGATATTCATCCGGAATTTCAAAGATTTTACCGATGGGACAATGTGCAAAAAAGCAATTTTATTGAATCTATATTGTTAGGAATCCCGATCCCACCAATTTTTGTGAGCCAGAGAAGAGATGGTGTTTGGGATGTTATTGACGGTTTACAGAGATTATCTTCCATTTTTCAACTTATTGGAATATGTAAAGATGAAAATGAAACTTTACTCGCCCCATTAAAGCTTGAAAAAACTAAATATCTACCCTCCCTTTTAGGTAAAAGGTGGGAAGATACAGAAAATATTTTAAATTCATTGACACATGACGAAAAATTAATAATAAAAAGAACCAAATTAGCTGTAAATATTATTCTTATGGAAAGTGATGAGCGGACAAAATATGAACTTTTTCAAAGACTAAATACAGGTGGTTCTATTTTGACTCCTCAAGAAGTCAGAAATTGTATTATGGTTATGATAAACCCATCATTTTATAAAAAAGTTCGCGAGTTAGCAAATTTCTCTCAGTTTCAAGACGCAATTTCTCTAAGTCAAAATAATCTTGAACAGCAATATGATATCGAGCTTTTACTTCGTTTTATCATTTTTTCTACAATTAATATTGATGAATATGATCGTTCTGCGGATGTTGGAGATTACCTAACAGATCAAATGGTTACATTGGCAGAAGATAGTGCATTAGACTGGTCGAATATCGAGAGCAGATTCTACGCCACTTTTGATTTTATAGCCAAAAACCTCGGGGGTAATGCTTTCCGTCGTTTTGCTGAGAATAGATTTTTGGGTGGTTTTTTACTGTCGCCATTTGAAGTTATAGCTTTTGGCCTTGGATTTAATTTCCCCAATTTCCCAAAACCCGAAAAATTTATAAGCATTACTAAGGACCTATATAGTAACCCTATCTATATTCAATCTTCTGGTTCAGGTATTAGAGCTAACACACGGTTGCCAAAACTTATCCCACTGGGAAGGGATCTGTATAGAGAATGAATATCAGAACAACCAATGATTTATGCAGTTTTATTTCAGCGGACCTAGCATGGCGGAAAAAAGAATTATCCACCCTAATTAATTATTCAACCGGTACATCCACTAATTCTATTGATCAATTAGTTCTAACAAGGTGTGGTGTTGCTTTGTTATACGCGCATTGGGAAGGCTTTATTAAAATTGCAACAAATGCTTACTTGGCTTTTCTTAAGATGCAAAGGCTTCGTAATGACCAGATAAAACCTAACCTATTAACTTTATCAATGTTACATTCGGTTAATTTTTCATCTGAAAGCAACAAGTACTCAGAATATGGAAAAATAACAGATTTCTATTTATTGAATATGACTAGTCACGCAAGATTCCCATTTAAAAATGGCTTGGATACGAAATCAAATCTTTCTTCTACAGTTCTAAAAGAGTTTTTATGGTGTCTTGGGCTTGATTATTCTCCATACGAAACAAAAGAAAAGTTAATTGATACCCGTCTTGTGAATCGAAGAAACCATATCGCTCATGGGCAATACCTCGATATAGGTATTGAAGATTTTAAAGAGATGAGGGATTCAATTATCGTAATTCTGGAAAGTATAAAAACCGAAATTGAAAACTCAGCGATAAATGGTTCTTATAAAAAAAAATATAAAGTAGGTACTTACAAGTAAGCAATTTTATAAGCTGGAAAAAATTCAATATTCTATTTCAACAAATATTAAGTTCATTCACTTCATACTTTAATCTTCTTTTATAACTTTTTAGTATCTATTATTCGCGCCGATAATGGTGTGATTTGTCTTTTTCGCTATACAGTGGCGCACCTGTGTATATGATGTGCTCGATTTTGAGCGCATCCCTTTTGTATACCCGTCCCTACTCACCTTCAGGCAGCACCAGCAGCTCGTCCAGAGTCATGCCAAACGTATCCCGGACGTAATGGGTCATCAGCTCCACCGAG
>JAFGLS010000032.1 GCA_016927935.1 Syntrophaceae bacterium | reverse complement strand
CAACGAATCGTGGCCTCAGCAACATGCTGCGCGCTCTCCTGACGCGAGCATTTCATACCGGCAATCACCATATTCGGTTTCAGCAACATGCCCTCGAACAGTACGCGATGGGCATCAAGCTCGGTGAACACCGCGTCGAGCACCCTGGATGTAACCGCTTCGCAGCGTCCGATGCTGTGCGCCCCGTCCATGAGCACTTCCGGTTCCACTATCGGCACAATATCCAGTTCCTGGCAGAGCGCGGCGTAACGCGCCAATACGTGGGCATTTGCACGAATACCGAACGCTGTAGGGACATCAGTTTCGTTGATCTCAATGACCGCCCGCCACTTTGCGAACTCCGCCCCCATTTGTCTGTACTCGGCGAGCCGTTCGCGCAGGCCATCTAGACCCTCGGCGATTTTGTCGCCAGGATACAGTGCCAGAGCTTTGGCGCCTTTGTCAACCTTGATTCCCGGTATGATCCCCCGTCTCGACAATAGCTTGGCGAACGGAGTGCCGTCTTGAGCGCCCTGGCGCAGCGTTTCGTCGAAGAGAATGACACCGCCGATATAGCGTTCGATCCCTTTGGTCGTAAAAAGAATTTCGCGATATCGCCGGCGGTTTTCTTCAGTGGATTCAACCTTGATTAAATCAAAGCGCTTTTTGATCGTGGGACCGCTTTCATCCGCCGCCAGTATGCCTTTCTGTTTCGCGACAATTGCTTTTGCTACTGATCTTAGTTTATCGTTGTTCATTCGTAACTCCTCTTCCCGTTTTGTTGCTTCACACATAATGGCTAAGCTCACCGGCTGCTGCTGAGTGCGGCGAAATAATAACCAAATGTCTCCTTAATCCCCAAATACTGCATCCAATATTTTTGTTATTTGTTTTTCGTCCTGAATACTGGTTGTAGCTTTGGCAACTCTGCCATTTTTAAAATAAACAGTAAATGGCAATCCCATGAAAGAACGACATTCCGGCAAATTTTTGATAAAAGAAGCAACGGGTATATCAAAATCCATATCTCTCATCTGAATATGTGGATGTTTCTGCTCTAATTTTTCCATAATGCCGTAAACGGGAAAACACATCGGCCCCATTCTTCCGCAACAAATCATAACATTCGCGTTATTTTTTAATAACTCCTTAATTTCTTCATGGCTCTCTACGTGCTTGAGATTTGTATCTAACATTATCTTACCTCCTTCATTTGAAAATTTAATATTTTTATTCCAACAGAAAAAACCATCTTCCATTAAATAGAATTTACTCATCTACATACTTAATGGCTTTGTTAGGGCAAATCTGAATGCAAACTTGGCAATCGCGGCACATTTCAGGCTTCACCACTAATGCCTTTTTGTCTTTTATTGCCAAAACGCCAAAAGGGCAAGACTCTATACAAACACCACAACCATCACATTTGGATTTGTTTATCTTAATCATGCTTTCTTATCCGCTATTTTTCTAAATAAATACATTTTTCTTTTTCAACAAGTCCATCCAATACTGCCCTGATAAATTCATTGCAGGATTTATAGCCACAGGCCCCGCAATTTTTATTAGGAAGCAAACTTTTCAATTCGCTTCCCTTTTTATAGCGGCTATAAACAGATTCGGCATTGATAACCTTATTGCCATAACAATAACCACATATTGCCGAAGGCATAGATTTTTTCAAAGTAAGCTTACCCTCTGTCTGCGGCGTATTTTTTATTATCTCAACTAAATCCAGCGCGCCTTCTCCGGTTAAACCGTTTGTTTCAATAATGTCAGCACTTGGATTCACTTCAAACAATTTAACTCTAAATATTTCCCGCTCTGCCTGGGAAATCAAATCGCCTTTGCTTATAGCCACTACATCTGCCTCAGTTAATATCGGGCCATAACTGGAAGGCTTTCCCGCGGTAATATTCATTACAATAATGCCCAATCCTTTATCTACATATGGTGAACAACGAAGGCATAATCCCGCTGTTTCTGCAATAAGTAAATCTTTATTATTGTACTTTTCAATAAGTTTGGGAAATTCTAATACGCTATAGTGATCAGGACATAAATCCCCGGCAAGTTTTTTCTCGGTCGATATATGGAGTCTCTCCTTGATTAAAATATCATCATCTGTTGCCAAAACATCGAATTTTATATAGTGCATAGAAAAATCTTTTTTAAGTTCCTCGATTACATGTTTTATAATGCTGGTTTTACCCGAACCCGGCGTACCGCCAAAAATAATAAGCCGCATAAATTTCTCCTTTTTACAATGGCGTGCAAATTAATTTTAATTCTTCTATTCTCTTGCCAACTCGAATATCTTCTCTTACTTCCAGAGTATATTCCTCAATCCAAGATAGATAATGGGCGATTCCGCGCTCTTTTATTGAAGTATGAATCACCTGACTAATAGCTCCCGATTTCATAACTAACCTTTTGTCTGTATTTAAAGCTAACCTGGGATCGTGGGTAACCAAGAAAATAATTTTGCCCTTTTCTGAAAGCAATTCCAATGCCTTCTCTTTTCTAATCCCGGCATTCTCTATTTCATCTATCAAGATAATCGGAGACTCACTTACGTAAGCCAAATCCGCTACCATCAACGCTCTGGATTGTCCTCCGGAAAGCACCAATAAATTTAGTTCGGCCGTAATCGGCTCTCCAGTAATCTTATTAGCGCTCTCTATAATTTTTTCGACAAGATGCTTTTTGTGAGATTTTCCTCTGGCATCCAAATGGGTTTCTAAAAAATCTTTTACTGTTGTATCGGTAAGAAAATTCATATGCTGGGTTAAATAACCGATAATCTTCTTACTGGCATCGTGCCGAAATTCAGCAGGAGGTGTTCTATCATTAATCAAAATTTTTCTTTTGGTTTTAGTAGTGCCTTGTGCCAATCTATCAATATCATAAAGGAATTGGGATTTGCCCGATCCTGTTGACCCGACTATGCCAATTTTTTGTCCGGCAATAATCTCAATTTTACCAAAACCTTCTCTATTGCCTTTTTTATCCCTGCCGGGGAGAATGGTTATTTTTTCTATTTTCATTTTTGCTTCCCTCTCTAAAATAAATAGTTTACTATAAGAATCAAAAACTATTTATCTCCATCTGCCTCCGCCGCCTTGTCCGCGTCTTCTCCCGCGTCCAGCGCCCCTACCCATACCTCGCCCTATGCCTCTACCGCCGCCCACACCAAAACCAGCGCCAGGAAACATTTGCCCTTGATTCAGAGAAATATTTTGCTGTGATGCTGCACCGGGATAAATTGCCCCCTGCGGGCAAACTTGAACGCATCTTCCGCAATCTACACATTTATCCGCATCAATCCTAGCCTTATTATCAACTATTGATATTGCTTCTTGAGGACACACATTAACGCAAACCCCGCACCCTACGCATTTTTCTTTATCTATTTTAAACATCTTTTACTCTCCTCCGTTAAAACATCGTCAATATTACCGCTCCAATCATGCTGTTTTCCCCAAAACCGTATTTACTGAAACTGCGTGCAAGTCAAATCCCAAGTCTTTTTTCGGATCCGCGCCTAAGGCTAACCCTAAAAGTTGGGGATAAAGAAGCACGGGTAAACTATACTGTTTACCATATTCTTTATTTATCTGTTTCTGCAGGTCGCTATACATAAGATAACAGGTCTGGCATTGAAGAACCATTGCATCTATCTCTTTATCCGCAAGGTCGTCGATTTTCCTCTGCACTAATGAATGGGCTAAATCAGGAGAAATCGGAAAAACCTTTCCTCCGCAGCAAAGGCCGAGAGTTTCATATTCAACAGGATGAGCTCCTATAGCAGAAATAAGTTGGTGCAAAGTCTTGGGGTTATCCGGATCCTCAAATCCTTCAAAAGCAGACTTTGGCTTCAAGTAATGGCAGCCATAATGAGGAGCTATATGAAGATCGGATAAATCTCTTTTTACTTCTGTTTTTATTTTTTCCGTACCTATATCTTCATAAAGAACTCTTGAAATATGCCTTACCTTAACTTTCCCTTTGTATTCTAAAACAACGCCTTGTAACTTTTCATTCACCCTATCTCTGACGGCATTATCTTTTAATTTTTCCACTGCCTCTGCCAGGGCGCCTGTGCAGGCAGCGCAAAGCGTAAGAATATCCAACCCCCTGCTTTCGGCCAAAGCTAGATTCATCGCCGCCATCAAAAGCCCTGCCTCTATACTCAGATTAACCTGATTAATACCACAACAGGTAAAATCTTCGACATCAATTAATTCAATTCCGAAATACTTACAAACCCATCTAGAAGCAAGTTCGTATTGAGGAACTTTGACGGGGGTAGTACAGCCTAAAAATAACGCGTATTTACTCATTCTTAGCCGGTTTTTGGTTTTATTTTATCAATTCCGACCCGCTCAATTAACTTTTTGACCTTTTCGCCGACCGCCTTTAAAGAAGGCAGGGAAAGCTCTTCTCTTTTCTTAACCCAGCTATCCTCAGTCGCGAAAACTATGCCTGTCTCCACACTCTGCTTTGCCTGCTCAACCCACGCCGCCGGAGCATAACCATCCTTGGCTGCCATATTCTTTAAGACATTCAAAATATCAAAAAATTTAACATTCTGGGGACAGCGCTCAACACAATTACGGCAAGTAGCGCAATACCAAATATAAGGGCTGCTTAAGACCTTTTCTCGCATTCCCAGTTTTACCATCTTAACTAATTTCTTTGGACTATAATCCGGGAACACCTCATGAATAGGACACCCTGCTGAACAAGTCCCGCAACTAAAACAGACGTTTAAACCCTGCGCATCAGGATGCGCCAAAACATCAGATTTAAAACCAGGGTTGAGTTCTGATGTAGAAATCGTTTTTTTTAATTCAAACGTCTTTTTAGCTTCATCCATCCTTGTTCAGTTCCTCCTGAAGCGCTTTTT
>JAFGLS010000229.1 GCA_016927935.1 Syntrophaceae bacterium | reverse complement strand
TCCGGCATACCATCATATCTGCAAATTGAATGGCATTCTAAAATTAGATTTCTGCCTAACAGCATTAAAATTAAACAACCTTAAATAAAAAGGAGACTTTATATGCCGACATTGTCATTGGGGTCAAATCTTTAATCTTGACAATTCACTTTTCTCCTTGTAGAAATTAAGCCATGACAAGGCCATTAAGAATTCAATATCCGAATGCTTATTACCATATTACTTGCAGGGGAAATGAACGGAAGGAGATCTTTCGTGATAAAGACGATTACAACGAATTTTTTGCAATGCTTGCCCGTTCTGTTGATATCTTTGATGTTCATCTTGTTGCATATGCCTGTATGCCCAACCACTTTCATTTATTAGTACGCACCCCCAGGGCAAACCTTTCGGAATTCATGCGCCATTTCAATATAAGTTATACAGGGTCATTTAATCGAAAATATCGGCGTTCAGGGCATTTATACCAGGGAAGATATAAGGCATATCTTATTGATGCTGATAATTACCTTTTGGAAGTATCCCGCTATGTCCACCTTAACCCCTTGAGAATGAAGTCAAAAGAACCGCTGAAAAAGAGATGGCAGGATTTGTTGCAGAATGATTCCACCAGCTTTTCTGGTTACATCAATCAAGGAAAGCGTAAAGAATTTGTCAATTACACAATGGTGATGGATTACTTTGGGGGCGATTCTCAGAAATCACGTAATGAATATAAGGAATTTGTTGCTGAAGGAATGCATAAAGAAATGCAAAGCCCTTTAGATCAAGGAAAAGGGAGCGGCATTATCGGGAAAGATGTTTTTGTAGGAGAGATAAGGAAATTATTCGGCAAAAAAAATAAGGCAGTTCGGGAACAGCCAGCGCTCCGGGAATTAGGGATGACAATGACACCGGAAGAGTTAATTGAGAAATATAGCAAAATAGTGGATATGAAGAGGGAGGACTTGACGACAAAAGGGAAACAATCAATGGAGAGGGCTATGCTGATGGAGTTTTTGTATCGTTTCTGCAATATTACACAGCCGGAGATTGGAAGATTATTGGGCGGTATTGACTATAGCGCAGTAAGTCAATCACGAAAAAGGATGCAACTGAAAATTCAAAAGGAAAAGGAATGGGAAAGAAAATTTAATCAAATCAGGATTAAACTATGTCAAATGTCAAGAGTAAAGATTTGACCCCATTACCCCCTTGACCCCATTATCCCCATTATCCACTTATCCGTTATATTTTTTGCAAAAGGAGAAATCATAATGAAAAAAATAATAGGGATATTTTGTGTAACATTCTTTCTTTTTATCACCGGGTGCGCAAATAATTTAAAAAACATTAGCGTTGAACAGCTGGCCAAATCGTCTAAAAGCTGGGACGGGGAAAATCTGCCGGGATATCCCGCGGGACAACCGGAAGTTACAATTCTCAGAATAAAAATACCAGCCGGTGCAGAATTGGAAATGCATTATCACCCGGTAATCAACTCCGGTGTTCTGCTCGCCGGAGAACTGACAGTAATAACGGAAGATAACAAAACACTCCATTTAAAAGCAGGTGATTCCATTGTTGAACTGGTCAACAAGAAGCATTACGGAAAAAATGAGGGTAGTGAAACGGCAGAAATTATCGTTTTTTACGCCGGAATTGAGAATAAGCCAATAACGGTTAAATAAATTTGATGCGGCACATAACCTGACGGTCCCCTTATGGTCACACTTGCCACGCCGCGGAGAAATCTTAAATAAAATTTCCTAAAGATTCCTCATCCCGATAAATCGGGATGAGGAATGACATTCAAAGTACAAAAATAAAATATACTTACCTCTGTTAATTCTTTATAATTTCATTAATTAACGATTTTATTTTAATTTATATTTAATTGACAAAGTCACTGTATTTGTTATAGAAAAAACGTTAAAAAGATTTTATATTAATTGAAAAAAAGTAAAATTCCAGAATAATTTCAGGTGACTACGATGAAAGATATCAATATCGGTTTAATCGGTTTCGGCACTGTAGGAACAGGAGTTGTAAAACTGCTGCGACAAAACGAAGAACTGATTACAAAAAAGTTAGGCGCGAAGCTAGTTTTGAAAAGAATTGCCGACATTGATGTTGCCTCGTCGCGCGAAATCAAAGTTAGTAAGGGGCTGCTTACTAAAGATGCCGGGGAAATAATCAACGATAAAAATATTGCTATTGTCATCGAGCTCATAGGCGGATATGAGCGGGCGCGCACTTTTATACTCGAGGCTATAGCCAAAGGCAAGCATGTGGTTACCGCCAACAAAGCTCTTCTGGCGACTTACGGCAATGAAATCTTCGCGGCAGCCCAGAAAAACGGCGTTGATATAGGATTTGAAGCAAGTGTCGGTGGAACTATTCCAATTATCAAGACCTTGAAGGAAAGCCTTGTCGCCAACAGAATCAATTCCATCATGGGCATTATGAACGGCACCTGCAATTACATCCTGACCAAAATGACCAATGAAGATAAAGCCTTTGATGCTGTTCTAAAAGAAGCGCAGAAGCTTGGTTTTGCCGAAGCCGATCCTTCTTTTGACATCGAAGGAACTGATACAGCTCATAAGATGGCGATAATTTTATCGCTGGCTTACGGGAAAAAAGTAAACTTGAAAGACATTTATTTGGAGGGCATTACAAAAATAAGCCGCGAGGATATAGCTTTTGCCCGGGAATTGGGCTATCGGATAAAATTGCTGGCCATAGCGATGCTCAGAAATGGAGCGGTGGAAGCAAGAATTCATCCGACGATGATTCCCTGCAATTATCTTCTGGCTAATGTTAATCATAATTACAATGCCTTTCACATTATGGGTGACGCTTCCGGCCCTGTTTTTCTATTCGGGCAGGGGGCGGGAATGATGCCTACTGCCAGCGCGGTATTCAGCGACATAATGGATATAGCACGTAATGTTCTAAGCGGAAATAGATTCCGGGGGCCATTGCGCTCAATCAGCGAAATGGAAATGACTCCTATAAAGCTTATCCCGATGGATGATGTTGAAACAAGGTATTATTTCCGTTTTTCCGCCAATGATCGTCCCGGAGTTCTTTCCAAGATATCCGGAATACTCGGAAAAAATAATATCAGTATTGCTGCGTGCATCCAAAAGGCAAGGGTCAAAAGAGGCTCAGTTCCTATTGTCATGACAACATATAAGGCCAAGGAAAAGAATGTTCAAAATGCTCTCAAAAAGATAGACAAGCTGAACGTGGTACATGGTAAAACCGTTCTGATTAGAGTTGAAGACGATTTGACTTAAAATTATTTTAAAACTGATATGAAATACGTAATTTTGCTCGGCGATGGAATGGCCGATTATCCTACAGAAAAACTTGGCGGAAAGACACCGCTTCAATGTGCTTTCACTCCTTTTATGGATCAGATTGCCGCGGAAGGGACTATGGGGCTTGTGGATACAATTCCTGAAGGAGTGAATCCGGGCAGTGATGTCGCCACCTTAAGCGTGCTGGGTTATGATCCCCGTGAAACTTACACAGGCCGCGGGCCTCTGGAGGCGGCCAGCATGGGAATAAATCTGGGGCCCAACGACATAGTTTATCGCTGTAATCTTGTATCAATCGGAAAGAAAGATTCTGCAGATGCCTTTATGGATGATTTTACCGCCGGGCATATTTCCAGTGATGAATCACGGCAAATTATTCTTGATATAAATAAGGAACTGGGATTGCCGCCTTATCAGTTTTTTCCCGGTGTGGGTTACCGTCATTTATTTGTCTGGAAAGATGCTCCGTCGGCTCCGGAAACAAAAGCACCGCACGATATCACGGGTAAGCCAATAGGTGAATATCTGCCGCGTGGAAGTTCTTCCGAGGAAATAAATTCCATCATGCGACGTGCTGCGGAAATTTTAAAAGATCATCCTGTCAATGCCAGAAGGCAGCAAGCCGGAAAAAAACAGGCTAATTCCATCTGGCTTTGGGGGCAGGGGAAGAAGCCGCAAATAGTTCCGCTTACTCAGAAATATTCTCTGTCTGGCGGAATGATTTCCGCGGTTGATTTGCTAAACGGCATTGGAGTTATCGCTGGGCTGAAAGTATGTAAGGTTGAAGGCGCTACCGGCTATATTGATACAAACTATACCGGTAAGGCTGACATGGCATTGGATGTTCTGAATTTTATGGATTTTGTTTTTGTCCACCTGGAAGCGCCGGATGAAATGGGGCATGAAGGCAACGCTGAAGGTAAAATTCGTGCCATCGAGCTCTTTGATGAAAAAATAGTTGGGCCGATTTTAAATAAAATAGATTCTTTCGGTGATTTCCGTATTATAGTTTTGAGCGATCATCCCACGCCGGTGGATGTACGAACTCATGTTAGTGATCCCAGTCCTTTCGCTGTCTTATCTTCACATGAAGGAGAAAACAAGGCGGCAGGCCTTTCCTTTAATGAGATAAATGCTAAAGAAAGCAATATAGTTATTTCCCCCGGTCATCTGCTGATGGAAAAATTTATCAAAGACTGGAGGAGCGTTGTCGGTTCATAATTTAACCAGAGTCAGAGTGCTTTACGCCGATACTGATGCCATGGGAGTTGTGTACCATACAAACTATATAAAATGGTTTGAGCTGGGGCGGAATGAATTTATGCGGCAACTCAGTGTTCCCTATACTGAATTGGAGAAAATTGGACTGAATCTGCCTTTGATAAAAGTCAGTTGCGATTATTTGAAGGCGGCAACATATGATCAGCTTTTGACTATTGAAACTAAATTTGAGTACATAAAGAAGGCAACTGTTAGATTTAATTCTAAAATATGGGACGAAAACAAGGAAAATCTGCTTGCGGAAGGATATACCATTCATGTCTGCACAAATAATGAAGGCAAGGTTCGCAGAATACCTCAAATGCTTCTTGGTTTGATAGAAAAACATAATATTAGCAAAGGAGAATAATATGGCGGCAAGGTTATCAAAACAGGATTTGAAAGGACCGGATGCTTTTCAATCCACAATGGAGTTAATCGGTGATTATATCTCCGAAAACAAAAAACGTTTTTATTCTATTGTAACGGCAATTGTTATGGCATCGCTTATTGCAACAGGAATTTACATGTACGTGAGCCATTATCAGTATTCCGCTAAAGAAATGTATGCCAAAGCACAGAACAACCTGGCCGAGAACCTTGAAAATCCGGAAAACATGGTAAAAAATATCAAGGTGTTTCAGGAATTGATTGATAAATATCCACACAGCTGGAGTGCGAAGATGGCGCATTATCACCTCGGGAATATTTATTATAATTCAGGAGAATTCGATAAAGCTGTTTCTGATTATAAAAAATTTGTTTCTACCAGAATGTCTGACGATTCCGGAATTAAATTCCTTGCTTTGACTTCCATTGGATATTGTTATGAGGCGAAAAAGGATTTCCAGTCCGCACTGGAGTATTTTGAAAAAGCGCAGAAAAGCAAGAATGTGGGGTTTGAATCGGTTGCTTTCACTAACATCGCGCGTATTTACGAAGAAATGAATGATAAAAAGAACGCACTGGAAAATTACAGAAAAGCTCTGGAAAAAAATACTGAACCAACCACGGGTATTTTTATCAAGTATAAAATATCTTCTCTCAGTTAAGAAACTGTGTCACAATAAAAAAAATGTCATTCCGAACCCTGATGTATCGGGGTGAGGAATCTTTAAGATGACAATATATTAAGACTTCTCCCCAGCGTAGCTGGAATATAGCCTTCGGTCGAAGTGACATAAATCTTATCGTGGAGTATGATCCCGCGTATGCGGGACTTCGAAATAACAAGAAAAATACAGTCTCTAATGATGGAGGTTAATCTTTTGAAAGTTTTAATGTCAGGGAATGAGGCTATTGCACGCGGCGCCTATGAAGCGGGTGTCAGGTTTGCCGCAGCTTACCCTGGCACTCCCAGCACGGAAATCCTGGAAGTATTTTCAAAATATGATGGTGTTTATGCGGAATGGTCAACCAATGAGAAGGTTGCCGTGGAAGTTGCCATTGGCGCCGCCCTGGCCGGAGAAAAAGCAATGGTTGTCATGAAGCATGTCGGCGTAAATGTTGCCGCCGATCCGATTTTCACGGTCAGTTATACCGGAACGAACGGGGCTCTGGTTATAATCACCGCGGATGATCCGTCTCTGTACAGTTCTCAAAATGAACAGGACAACCGCAACTACGCCCGTTTTGCCAAAATTCCCATGCTGGAGCCGGCGGACGCACAGGAAGCCAAAGAATACATAAAACTGGCATTTGCAATAAGCGAGAAATTCGATACTCCTGTTTTTCTCCGCTCGACCACCAGGGTTTCCCATTCCAAATCGGTTGTAACTCTTGATAAACCGGAAAAATACGAAAACAAGACCTGTTTTACATATGATGCGGAAAAGTATGTCATGGTGCCCCAAAATGCCCGCCTGCGCAGAGTAGAAGTGGAAAAACGCCAGCAGGCGCTGAAAAAATTTGTGGAAAATTTCCCTGAAAACAGAATGGAAATAAACAACCAAAATGCTGGAATCATTACCGCCGGAATGCCCTATAACTACTCTAAAGAGGTTTTCCCTGATTATTCCTACCTGAAACTGGGAATTGTTTATCCATTACCGGAGAAGCTAATTCGCGCTTTTGCATCCAAGGTTAAGAAAATATATGTTGTTGAAGAATTGGATCCTTTTCTGGAAGAGCAGATTAAGGCCATGGGGATTAAGGTTACAGGTAAGGAAATTTTCCCTTACAACAATGAATTTGATCCGGGAGTTATCAGGGATTCAATTGAAAAAAATAGACAGAAAGCGGCTGTTTTTTACAAAGAACCCCTTGCGCCTCGTCCACCAAATCTTTGCCCCGGCTGTCCGCACCGTGGATTGTTTTATGCTTTGAATAAACACAAGACCTATGTTCACGGCGATATCGGCTGTTATACTCTTTCTTACATGAAACCATTGGAAGGACTGCATTCCTGCATTTGCATGGGTGCCAGTATCGGAATGGCTCATGGTATGAGCAAGGCCATGAAGGAAAAAGGTAAGGGGAAGGTGGTCGGCATAATCGGTGACTCTACTTTTCTGCATTCAGGAATAACCCCTCTTTTGGATATGGCTTATAACCAAAGTGATGCTTTAATCATTATTCTTGATAACAGCACTACAGCCATGACCGGAATGCAGGAGCATCCGGGAACCGGTTATACCCTCATGGGGAAAAAGACAAAAAAAGTTAATCTAAAGGATTTAATTTCTGCTTTAGGCATTGATAATATAAAGATTATTGACCCTATGGACTACAAAGCCGCAAGCAGCGCAATTAAGGAAGAACTGGCCAACGAAGGTCCATCGGTTATCGTTGCCCAAAGTCCTTGTATATTATTCAAGCGGGCAAATATTAAACCAAAACCACCGCTGAAAGTTGATCCGGATAAATGTGAAGGATGCAGGGCTTGTATAGGGTTGAATTGTCCGCCCATTTCCTGGAAAAAGGGAGTGACAAAAAAAGGCTCCAAGCGTAAAGGAGTTTCCTTTATAGATGAAGCTCTTTGCAATGGTTGCGGTTTATGCGCTCAGGTATGCAAGTTCGGAGCAATAAGTTAAAGTAGAATTACCGCATTACTTCCCTCTCCCTTAATGGGAGAGGGCTAGGGTGAGGGTGAAATGTCTGATAATAATGAAGTAAAAAGTATTTTGTTTGCCGGAGTAGGGGGGCAGGGAATTTTACGGGCCAGTGATATTATCTGTGAAGTTATAATGGAAGCCGGTTTTGACGTTAAGAAAAGTGAAGTCCACGGCATGGCTCAGCGGGGCGGTTGCGTAACCAGTCATGTTCGTTACGGCAAAAAGGTTTATTCTCCTCTGGCTGAACCAGGCACTATTCAAACCCTTGTTTCCTTTGAAAAAATGGAATCTCTGCGCTATCTTGGATTCCTTAAAAAAGATGCGACAATTATAGTGAACAAGGAGGAAATTTATCCTCCGGCGGTAAATATGGGCGATTCCCCATATCCTTTTGATGCTATCGATTTTTTGAAAAAGAATTACAGTAAGGTTATTAGTTTAAATGCGGTGGAATTGGCGCAAAAGGCGGGTAATATTAAGACGGCTAATGTTGTTCTTCTTGGCGCATTATCCAATCACATGAACATCGATCAATCAATATGGCAGAATGTCATTAAAAAATCTTTTCCTGAAAAACTGGTAAAAATCAATTTGGCCGCTTTTCAAATGGGAATTAATGCTTAAAATAAGGCATATAGTTCATTTAAAATAATATTCAATGGGTAGAGTTTAATTATGGCAGAAGATTATTATCAGGTTCTGGGTGTTGATAAAAAAGCATCTGTTGATGAGATAAAGAAAGCGTATCGTAAACTTGCCCTGAAATGGCATCCGGACAAAAATCCCAACAATAAAAGCGCCGAGGAAAAATTCAAGAAAATAAGCGAAGCTTACGCCGTTTTGAGTGATGCTGAAAAACGTCAGCAGTATGATCAGTTCGGTTCGGCCGACCAGTTCCGTCAGCAGTATTCTCAGGAAGACATTTTCCGTAACTTTGATCTTGACGAAATATTGCGCAGTTTTGGCTTTGGCGGGGTAAGAGGCGGAACCAGAACAACATTCAGAACATCCAGAAGGGGAGGTGGCAGCGGCCGGGACGATTATGAAGATCCCTTTGCCGGCCTTTTCGGCAGTATGGGCAGTGACCGCCATAGATTCTCGAATATGCCCCAAAAGGGACAGGATGCTGAGTATAACTTATCAATATCATTGGAAGAATCCGTTTTTGGCGCCGAGAAGAAGATTTCATTTCAACTAGAAAACCGTATTGAAGACATCAATGTAAAGATTCCTGCAGGAATCAGCTCCGGAAAGAAACTCAGGTTGCCCGGCAAAGGATTGTCCGGTTATAATAATGGTCCTAACGGAGATTTATACCTAAATATAAATGTTATGCCGCATCCAATCTTCGCCCGTGACGGAAACGATCTCTATATTGAGAAAACGATAAAATTTTCACAGGCAGCTTTGGGAAGTACAATTGACGTTCCTACATTGGATGGAAGTTCAAAACGCATTAAAATCGCTCCTGGTACGCAAAATAACACTAAAATTCGTATGAAGGGGTTCGGAGTACCGGGGTTAAAAGGCTCTTCCAAAGGGGATCAATACGTGAAAATTAATGTTGAAATTCCCAAAAAACTATCCGATCGTCAGATTAAAATCATTCAACAACTCGCCGATGACGGATTTTGAAAATTACCACGTGTTAAGCTCAAATATCATAACGATTTTTTTAAACAATCTTGTTAAATAGAGAACCAATTCCCATCACACATTTTAAATATATTACGTCCTATAAGATATGTTATGTAAACATGACATTATAATTACTTAAAATGTATAATATAGATTATATCGTTAATTCGTCTGCTGGAATTCACTTGCTATCCTAACTTAATTTTTTGCTAAAGATCATCGTCATTCTTGACGATAACCGGACCAGTCGTTGTCGCTAAGGGGGAGCGCCCTATTTATTTAAAAAAACGATAAAATATTTCTAGATTCCCGCCTACGCGGGAATGACGGAGTATTCTTTAATGAATGTAAGATTTCTCGTCATCGTCATTCCTCGAAATGGGTATAAAGGTAGGTAAAGTGTTGCTACTTAATACCCATTTTTTAAATTAATGTACCAAGCAAAATAATTTTGCCT